>NZ_JBYTDL010000024.1:0-75231 GCF_058791335.1 Lysinibacillus sp. EB271-A1-10B | reverse complement strand
TTCGTTCACTAACTCAAGGTTAGCTACTGAAAACTTTATTGATTACGTTTTGCTTGTTCAGTTTTCAAGGTTCATTTGTTTGTCTCATTTAAGTGACTTTCTATACTTTAACATGTCGTTAACTTCATGTCAACTATTAATGTTAATGTTTTGTTGTTGTTTGTTTCTTTCGTAACAACGTTTATAAATATATCACCTTACTTGTAAGTTTGCAAGCGGATTATTAAAGTAAAACTATTCTAATTAAATAAAAAAGGAGTTTCTTCTATAATATGTGAATCAACTTCAACTACACATGAAAGTGATATGCTTCACATTGACGCTATAACCGCTGATCTCTCATATTAGTAGCTTTCCTTTTCTAGTGCATGATGAAATCTTTTTACCATTATATATTTTTATAGTTTTTAATTCTCCAATAAGAAAGCACCTACAATTGTTAGTTTCGTTTCTAACAATTGTAGGTGCTGTTTATAATTCTATTGTGTATTTATAATTAGCGTACCCAGATAAAGTATGCCAGGAAGACAAAGAACAACCCGTACATCATAGGATGGATTTCTTTTTTACGACCCGCTAAAAGCATTGTTACTGGATAGAATACAAAACCTATAGCAATACCAGTAGCAATTGAGTAACCAAGAGGCATCATTATTACTGTAAAGAATGCAGGTACTGCAATTTCGAATTTATCCCAATCAATTAAACGTAATGAGGATACCATCAAAACACCTACAATAACTAGAGCTGGCGCTGTTACCGCTGGAGTTACCACAGCAAGTAACGGTGAGAAGAATAATGCTATCAAGAAAAGGATTGCCGTTACAACAGCAGAGAAGCCTGAACGAGCACCTGCTGCTACACCAGAAGTTGACTCTACATACGCAGTAGTTGTTGATGTACCAAATAAAGAACCAATTGTGGTTGCAAGGGCATCCGCCATCAACGCACGGCTTGCACGTGGTAATTTATTATCTTTTACTAATCCTGCTTGTGTTGCAACTGCCATTAAAGTACCTGCTGTATCAAAGAAATCCACAAACAAGAATGTTAAGACAACAACTAAAAATTTAACGTTTAATAATGAACCGAAGTCATGGAAAATTGGATCTAAAGCTACCATAAATGTAGAATCCACGCTCGGAATAGCTGAAACAACTGCTGCAGGTGGATCAATCACACCCGTAATCATACCAACAATTGCTGTTATAACCATCCCTAAGAAAATACCAATACTGCGTAGTTTAATAATAAGAATAATTGAAAGGACAATCCCAAATACAGCTAGTAAAGTTGAACCAGTGAATGTTCCTAATGTAACCAATGTAGCTGGGCTATCTACGAGGATACCCGCTCCTTGTAAACCTACAAATGTTATAAACAATCCAATTCCTGCTGAAACTGCATATTTAAGTTGGACCGGAATTGCATTAATTACTGTTTCACGAATACCCGTTAGTGAAAGAATGATAAAGATAATCCCTGAGAAGAAAACACCTGTTAAACCAGTCTGCCAAGGAATACCGTAAGCTCCAACTACAGTGAAGGCAAAGAATGCGTTTAAGCCCATACCAGGAGCAAGGGAAATTGGGAATTTAGCGAATATACCCATAATCAGAGAACCGACTGCAGCTGCTAATGCTGTAGCTACGAATACAGCACCTTTATCCATCCCTGCATTTTCTAAGATGCCAGGGTTAACAGCTAAAATGTAAGCCATAGCAAGGAATGTAGTAATACCACCTATTATTTCGCGGCGATAATTAGTTCCTAATTCATCGAACATGAAATACTTTTTCATTTTAAAGAAATCCTCCGTATGGTCGTCTTCAATATCGAAAACAAAAAAGACACACTGACTACTCTACTAGTCGCATGTCTACGATACATTTCATCACCGTTATTGTGAGAAATTAATTTAGTGTCTATACATTAATATATATAACTAAAATCGTAGTCAAGTTATTTACGGTAACTTGGTAGAAACTCACGGGCCTTATCCCCGACATTATACGACGACTTATTTAATTTACAATCGTAATATATCATTTCATTTTTTAGATTTCAACCCCATTTCCGAACATTTTTTATAAATACCACGAGAAAGTTCGTGTAAAATACTTATTTGACTTCTTTCAGTAGATGTCACATTTTAAGAAATTGTTTAGGACATAATGCTTTATTGATAGTTATAAAATAAAAAACCCCCTAGAATTCATTCGAATTCTAGAGGATTTTTATACAATGACTGTAGGAGATTCTCCCTTGATCAACATATATTTAATTCATCACTTTACTTTGCAAGAGCTGAATTCTTTTTTCTAATTTTTGTTTCCAATCCTCTGCTAATGCATCAACTGCTTGTATGCGTTTCATGGCAAGTGCATCCTTGTTTTTAAAATACACTTCGTTGCAATGCAAAACTGAAACACACGCAGGATGCTTTTCCACTAATTCAATTTTTGAATCTGCATAGATTGTCCCTTCTTCCAGTACACGTGCAAGAAAGCCCGTATAACCTGTTTCAATTAAACGTTTGAGTAATATGTTCGCCTCAGTATATTTATCAATCGTGCTACATGGTACACGTCCTTGTGTAATTTGGATGACAGCATCACCTATTTTATAAATATCGCCAATACAAACATCAGCTTCTAACATATTCGTTACTGTTAAGTTTTCACCGAACGCTGCTGTCGGCAACGGTTTACTCAGTTCCTGTTCCCATTGTATGTAATGCTCCGCAGGATATAAGCAAACAGCACGGTCAGGACCACCATGATGTTTTTTATCTGCTACATCGTCCCCCTCAAATCCACGAGCGGACAAATAAACCTCTTGCACTTTTCGTTTTTCAATCCCTGTAATCATCGAGCGCTCGTTACTATAATGCAATTCTTTTGGCATACCAATAGCAAGTGTATGTATCATCGCTATATTTTTTCCCATCTTATCCCCCCCTAAAACTAAACAACGACATAGAGTCCTATTTATATTTATTAGTTTACTATACCGAACGATTCATCGTATAACTATTTCTTAATACGAATCTGTTTCATCGAAGGGCCCATTCTGGAATATACTTTGGATTAACTCGATATTGAACTTTCCAAATACATTCTTAAGAAAACCCAACTTGTTAATTTGCGGATATTGATCCGCCATAGTTCTAATTTTTATATTCAACAAAGCAACAAATATTCCCTTTATTTAAATTTTTGCTATCGAATCGAAAAATAAAAAGCTCGAAGAAAACCCAATTAAATGAGTATCTTCAAGCTTTTTATAGTTGCTATTTAATTATTCCCACTCGATAGTTGCTGGTGGCTTAGATGTAATATCATACAGTACGCGGTTAACGTGTTTTACTTCGTTTACTAGGCGGACAGAGATTTTCTCTAGTACATCCCAAGGAATGCGTGCCCAGTCAGAAGTCATACCGTCGATAGATGTTACCGCACGGATACCGATTGAGTAGTCATACGTACGTGCATCGCCCATTACGCCAACTGAGCGGATGTCAGGTAATACCGTGAAGTATTGCCAGATATCGCGATCAAGACCAGCTTTTGCGATCTCTTCACGTAAGATGAAATCAGATTCGCGTACGATTTCTAGTTTTTCTTCTGTTACTTCACCAAGTACACGGATTCCTAGACCAGGGCCTGGGAATGGTTGACGCCAAACGATTTTTTCGTCAAGGCCAAGCTCTAATCCTAATGCACGCACTTCGTCTTTAAATAATGTGTTAAGTGGCTCAATTAATTTGAATTGCATGTCTTCTGGAAGACCACCAACGTTATGGTGTGATTTAATCGTTTGTGCAGTTGATGTTCCAGATTCAATGATATCTGTGTAAAGAGTACCTTGTGCTAAGAAGTCCATACCTTCAAGTTTAGCCGCTTCTTCATCAAATACGTAAATAAACTCGTTACCGATAATTTTACGTTTTTTCTCTGGATCAGAAACGCCTGCAAGTTTATCCATGAAACGTTGACGTGCATCAATTTTAATAAGATTCATGTCAAAGTCTTCTGTGAATGTTTTCATAACTTGTTCAACTTCACCTTTACGGTTCAAGTTGTGGTCTACGAACATACAAGTTAATTGGTCGCCAATCGCTTTATGAATTAGAACCGCAACAACTGATGAGTCTACACCGCCAGAAAGTGCACATAATACTTTTTTGTCACCTACTGTTTCGCGGATTTTTGCGATTTCAAGTTCAATGAAGTTTGCCATAGACCAATCGCCTTTTGCTCCACAAATGTCGAATACAAACTGACGTAATAAGTCGTTACCATATACAGAGTGACGTACTTCTGGGTGGAATTGTACTGCGTATAGTTTACGCTCTACATTTGCCATTGCTGAGATAGGGCAAGCAGCACTTGTTGCGATTACTTCAAAACCAGCTGGTACTTCTGTTACATGGTCACCGTGGCTCATCCAAACGATTTGTTCAGTTGGTAAGCTACCGAATAACTTGTTTGAAGCTGTTACTTTAATTTCTGCTTTACCATATTCGCGTGTTTCAGCACCTTCAACTTTACCACCTTGCGTATGTGCCATTAATTGCATACCATAGCAAATACCTAAAATTGGTAAGCCTAATTCGAAAATAGCTGGGTCTACATGGAAGGCATTTTCGTCATAAACTGAGTTTGGACCACCTGAAAAGATAATCCCTGCTGCGTTCATATTTTTAATTTCTTCTGCTGTAATCGTATGAGGATGTAACTCACTAAAAACACCAAATTCACGGATACGACGCGTAATCAATTGGTTAAATTGGCTACCGAAGTCAAGAACAACGATTTTTTCTTGCTCTAATAAAGGGCTAGCTGACAAAATTTCCACCTCTTCTACTATTTTTAAAGGACTTTTCATATGTTCAAAGAAAAACGCGTATGGAAGTAAAAACTTCCTACGCGTTCATAAGTTCTAAATTTATAAAGGCGAATGCGTAGCAAAGAAAAGTGATTTACTAACCTTCTCACCTAACCAAAACATTCACCTTCATAGAGAAATCATTTACGGTGATTTCGTAGAAACATTCGAACCTATTATCGAACTTATATGAAAGCAATCCTCATCATATATAATTTTTTTCATTTTACTCTTTGTACCCATCAAAATCAACTGATAGTGCGATTGATTAAATTTTCCCAACTTTCTTTCAGTTTTGCGAAATCAACCTCTTGTTTATCTTTGCCATAAATATGTTGTTCATATACAGCAGTCAGTTTTTGCATTTCTTCCGTCTCTAGCGACTCATCTACTCTTGTAGCAAATGCTCGTAATGTTTCGCCATCCTTCCTGCGTAATCCAATACGAGATAATTGCTTCGTTAAAACATGGTATGAAGCATCAAAAGTTGTCCAGTCCGCTTCTTTTTTACGAAAAGCGCGTACTTGCATTTTAGGTATCCACGTTTTACGTTGCATAAACAAAGTGATACTAGCGATGATCATCAAAATGACTAGAGCAATCCATACGTAAATATGCTTTTTCACCCATGTCCACACAGAATCAAAGCTAAACGTTGTTGAGCTAGAAGATTCTTTCTTCGGCTCTTGCTCTTCCTTCTTTGGTTGTTCTTGCTTTTTTTCTGGCTCCAACACTTGCTCCTGCTGAGGAGTATCTTGCTCAATATCATAATCGATATTCACATTTCCTGAAAATCCAATTGTCGGTTCAAACTCCATCCACCCTGTTCCAGGTATATACGCTTCCACCCAAGAGTGTGCATTATCATTTGTAATTTGATACTCTTGTAAACCGTCTGATATTCGACCAGGATTACCAGGTGCAAAGCCTTTCACCCAACGTGCAGGTATCCCTGCCGAACGGAGGAGCACAACCATTGATGTTGAGAAATTATCACAGTAGCCAACTTTAGTATCGAATAAAAACTGGTCAACATAGTCCTGACCCTCAGACGGGATGGCTACTTCTTTTTTATCGTATCTAAAGCCATGAGATGAAAAATATTTTTCAACCGCTTTTATTTGATCATAGACCGAAGCTTTATCCTGTGTGATTTCTTGCGCTAAATTCCCTACACGTTGTGGAAGTGTGTCTGGCAATTGTAAAAAACGGTCAAAGGACGGATCTACTGTTTTTAGCGTGGAAGGGTCTGCCATTTGGAGCTGTTCCATGCTAAATACTGGCTCACTATATGAGATCGTATAGTTAGATAATAATTTTGAGTCGCCATTCTGTTGTTCTATTGCTATTTTTTCAGTGTGTTCATCTTGAATAAAGAGCGGTGAATCCTGTGTAGATACAGATATCATGCCATATGTTTGAATTAAAAAAGGCATCGGTACAGCAATGTCCATTTGAACCTGTCGCTCAGTTTCAGGAGATCCAACTTGTAATGAAGTTTGGATAGGAGTATTAGTCTCATAGACATTTTTTCCAAAGCTCCCCTCCGAAAGAATCCAGCCCTTCGAAGTATAAGTATCCTTTGTATCGATACGCCAATAATGACGATCACGGGTAGATGCCGTAAATATTAGTGTATTATCACCTTGGAACGGTCCCCCTAATTGACTATCATCCTCGCTGTAACCAACTGTTTTTTCCCCTGTTCCAATGCCATCTTGCCCTGCCACCCCCTTAATAAAAGGGACTGGATCAGCCCAAGTTGGCCCTGCCTTAGGTAAATAGAATGCCACTCCACTAACAAGCATTACCGAAACAATCATCGGAATAACCAGTTTCCACTTTCCTATGAAATTGCTCGGTGCATCTGTTTGAAGCCATAAGCGCTTAACAAAAAGGAAACCTGTCATTATTAATCCAAGCACAAGTACTTTAACAATTGCCACCTTTCCATCATAGTCACTAAATGTATCTAGTGTGGCAATAAAGAATACTGTTAAAGCAAAGAAATAGAATATATTTTTCCGCACGGTTATCCAGTGGTGTATCAGGTATATTAACATCCAAATAAGGGCAACGAAGAGCACCGTTCTAAATGAATCCGATACTTTTCCAAAATCGCCCGAAAAGATGGCAGTCATATTCCATTTCCATTCATGCATTAAAAACGGTATTGTCTGTCCAGAAAAAAAGGGACTTTCACTATAAACAAACACTATAAACCAAGTAACATAACCAAATTTCACTAATCCCGACAGTATTGGGTGCACTTGAAATAAACTGAGTACCAATGATAAACCGATGAACACTAAAAATAAATGAAACAATCCTGTATTTGTTAGCTGCATGACAGGAATAAGCCATTCACGTAAAATTAGAAAAATAATTACGTATGCTATTGCTAATTCGATAAAATTTCCTAGTGATTTTTTCACGGCTTCATCACCTCCGTGAACAAATGGTAATAATCTGTTGGATTTACATGTACAACTTGAATTTGCCTATAACGCTTTGCCAGATTTGTTTGCATAGGCGGCTCCTCCGCTACTACAAAACAAATACAGCTTTTCACCATATTGGCAAGAGAATGTATTAATTCATCTGATACTTCATTCGTAACATATAGTAATGTTGCAACATGCTTAAACACTTGCTGATCTCGAAATTGGAATTTGACAGTTTCAGCAGGTTTTATAGCAGCTAAATGATGCATTACTTGTTCTAGCTGCTTATTACCTTGAATAATCGGAAACACCTTCGTGTTAAAACCAGCTGAAACAAATGAAATATCTCCACGTTCTTTGACAATGGTTTGTAGCATCGATGCTACAAGCTCAATTTTTTCTTCAAATAAGGGCGACTTTCCGGCATGGAGTACAAGCATTAACTCCTGTGATTGTCGATCTTCAAATTCTTTAGATTGCAACGTTTGTGTTTTCGCAAATGATTTCCAGTGAATCCACGAAAAACGGTCACCTGGAACATACTCACGTAAACCAACAGCCATTGATGTATCCTTAACAATTGAATAAGGTGACATCATTGTACCAACATCAAATTTTGTTTGAAGCGCGGCATACCTCATTTCGCGTACTCTCGGGTATACTAAAATGACTTGTTCCTTGTCTGCCACAACTCGCTTTTTTGCCCAGCCAAAAAAATCACAGAAAACAATATTAACACCTAAGTAACGATGCTCGCCACGGGACATATTTCCCAGCACATAATTCCAGCTAAATTTTTTCCTGAAGCCAACGAACTTAATGGTATTCGTTCCTTGCACCCTCGATTGAATAAGGACTTCGCTGTTTACAAGTTCCTCCATCATCATATAAGCAAACGGAAAGCGTGTTTTTCGTTCTACCGTAATTGTTACCTTAGCAGATTGTCCACTCTCTACGCAGGAGGGCTCAATTTTGCGTTCCACCAGTAAAATATCTTCTTTCACTAGTAAGAAAATAAATGCGTATAACAAAAACGGGCTAACTGTGAAAAATACAAACCAGCTGACAAACCCACCTTGGAACATGGCATAACAAAACGTTATGATCATTAACAAAGAAATTAAAAGGAAATGTTTACTTTTCTCTATTAAGGCTTGCCATTTCTTCATTGCTCCGCAAACCTCTTTGTTGGCACAGGTATCTTCGCAATAATTCGCTCAATAATTTCCTCTGCCGTTACGTTATCATAGCGAGCATCTGGCTTTAATATTAAACGATGGCTAAAGACAAATGGTGCTAAATATTGAACATCATCAGGTGTAACAAAACTACGCCCTTTTATAAATGCATAAGCTTGTGAAGCCTTCATTAAAGCAATCGTTGCGCGAGGACTTACTCCTAAATGTACATAGTTATTTTCCCTCGTTTGAGTCGCCAATTCGACCATATAATTTTTGACTGAATCCTCAACATGCACACCCTGTACAAGCTCCTGCAATTCAATTAATTGCGTAACTGTTAGTACTGCTTCAATTTTTTCAATCGGTTTACCATGCTCAGCACGACGAAGAATCTCCACTTCTTGACCTCTTGAAGGATAGCCCATTTTTATTTTTAGTAAGAAACGATCTAGCTGTGCTTCCGGTAAAGGATATGTTCCTTCATGCTCAATTGGATTTTGAGTGGCCATAACGAAAAATGGTTGGTTGATTGTTAAGGTTTTACCATCAATCGTGACCGATGCTTCCTCCATCCCCTCAAGTAAAGCAGATTGCGTTTTTGGAGATGTACGGTTAATTTCATCCGCTAAAATTACATCTCCCATGATCGGACCAGGTAGAAATTCGAATTCCAGCGTTTTCGGATTATAAATCGACACCCCTACAACATCTGACGGTAATAAATCCGGTGTAAATTGAATCCTTTTAAATTGTGCCTCAAAGGATTTTGCCAGTGCTCGAACCATCATTGTTTTACCGACACCTGGTACGTCCTCAAGCAAGATATGACCCTTTGCTAGTAGGGCTACTATGCTAAGCTCTGCAACCTCTCTTTTGCCGATCATTACTTTTTCTATATTTTCTAATACACTTTGTATTTGTGAATTCATAAATAAAAAAACCTCCTATTTCATCCAACAATTATTAGAATTGTATGATAACTTATTTAAGAATAACGAAATATGTTTAGTAACACAATTATATGAGACGTTCACCTATTGCTTTAACACCATAGTTCGAGCACTAGCGAGAAAAGTAATAATACTTTAACATGAAAAAGAAGGCCTGCCTGAATACAATCAAAGCAAACCTATCTTTTAGTATAACGTCATTATCTATCAGAATGTTACAGATTTAATTTTTTTAACCATAAATTCTCTAACGAAGATGAATTTTCTTGTAAAAGTATTTCCTCTAATTCACCAGAAATAAGTATGTTCCCTTCGTGTAAAACCAACACATCGTCCGCTACTTCTTCCGCAAAAGACAGTAAATGCGTAGAAAATATGACCGTAGAGCCCCTTGCTTTTTCCTCTAGCATCATTTTTTTCAGCTCTGCAATCCAAAAAGGATCGAGCCCATTGGTCGGCTCATCTAAAATAAGCAAAGAGCCTTCACCGAGTAAACTTTGAGCGAGATTAAGCCGTTGACGCATCCCCTTAGAGAAATGCTTCACTTTTTGCTTTCGAACATCCCATAAAGCAACGCGCCTTAGTACTTCCTCCTGTTCCTTTTTACCAATCTTCTTTAATGAGGCAAGTAGCTGCAAAATTTCTGCTGCTGTTAACATAGAAGGAAAGTCCACATCATCAGGCATGTATCGAATGGCTTGTGGTTTATGCCATATTATTTCTCCTGATTTTTGCTTTTCCTGTCTAGTTAGCAGGCGAATTAAAGTACTCTTTCCAGCGCCATTTCCCCCTACAAGCGCTAAAATACGCCCCGTTTGTAAAGAAAAGGAGGCTTCATGAAGACCTCTATTATTATCATAGATATTTGATAACTTCTTTGTTTCTAATAGCATCATCTTCTATCCCCTTTCTATCAATTATACCTCGGCATAATTGCGTCCAGAATCGGCTTTGTGCTTGCACAAAGCACTCCTTTCCGATTCTGTGACATCCGCCGGAGGCTTTATCTTCTTTCACCGAAAGAAGATAAAAGTAAGCTAGTGTAGGCTAACGGACAAACTATCCAAAGTAATGTCACAGCTACGTATACTGCATAACCTAGTGGCGACGAATAAAACTGCGTTACTTTATAAAATGCTGGCCCAAGAACACTCGCCTGATCTGTAAAAATAAAGTATCCAAAGCGTAGCCACTCCACAGGATTAATATGTATCGCTATAATCGTCAGTTTTTGAAGAATATGACCGGCCACGACAGTTCCGATAGCCATTAAAGCGTAAGAGATTAGCAATAAAAAAATGGACCAAAAAACAAGTGACAACGACAGTGCAAATAATCTTGTTTTCGCAAAGGCTCCTACTGCAATGGCCAATGACACAAAAATGAAAATGCATAGCAAAGTTAAAACAATGAAGATAAATGGCAAACGTACTCCACCAAGAAATCCACCAAGCGCTAATATTACGCCGAACGCCACGGCCACGACTAATAAAAAAGCAAGCACAGAAGCAATATACTTTCCTGCAATATATTGCCTACGTGTCATTGGATATGTTTTTAATAATGAAAACCATCCTGATTCCACATCACCAGCTACACTCATACTACCGATCGTTAATATAAACAGCGGCAATAAAAACAACAATACATTTAAAAAGGAGGCTGTCTGTCGTGTAAAACCGTCTACATCTGGTAATGCCATTTGCTGAATGACAATGATAGCTGTAAACACGAATGTGAAAAGTAAGCCTACAAGTTGCATCCATCGACTTCTGAGCATTTGCTTCAATTCTAGTTTAATAAGCATACTATTCATCACTTATGGATCCCCCATTTAAAATCGTGTAAATCCTTATAGTCTAGTAGCTGACCTTCTCCCTCTGTCGTCATCCATTCCTGTGCTGCTTCCTTCGAATCGAATGCAACTACCCCATAATTCATCGGAGTCCAATAATCCTTGTTGTACACATAAACAGCGTTAATAACGTCAATCCATTCATTTTTTGCCGCATCTTTAATATATGCTGCTCCAACTACATCTTCCCCATTCGCTTTCATATATTCCATAAGACAACCAATATCATCAAACATTTCATAATCGCCATTTTTCAATGCAATCTGGCCAGCATATGCATTATGAACGATACTCATATTACAAATTTTACATACATCAGTTTCACTCACTATTTCACGAGGCTCATATGTTTTTTCACTACAGCCCACCAATACACCACAACATAGCAATACACTCATCAGCCATTTTTTCATTCTGTGATCCCTCTTTTCCATAGCCATAAACTACTTAATGCCAAGAATAAACCTACTAGCATTTGCACCACGTTCATCTTGTTCTTTTCTTGCACATACTTCATCGCCAATTTCGGCGTATGATCAACAAGCATGTTCTTTTCAGTTTTATTAATTTGCTGATCCAGAGATGTCAGTAAAAGGACGCTCGGAGATGCTACAAAATATTGGTAAACAGGCTGGCGTACCATCCATTGACCAAAGCTTGACACAGCCACATATGGAATATCACCGACGCCATTGTCTTTTAAATCAATCCCTGAGTAATCATCATAATAATTATTTTTAAGTTGAAAGCCTTGCTGATCGGAACGCGCCGTTAAAATATTCCCTGTAAAGTTATTACTACTAGCCAAAGTGTCGTTACTAACCTTTGTACCTTCAAGGGCAGTTTGGTTCATCTGAAAATCATTTGTTTCAATTTGGATAGTTGAACTTTTCTGCATTGCAACACCAGTCCGATTATTTTTGATTGTGTTATGTTTAATTTTTGCTTGCTGCACATCAAACAGCAGCATACCGTAGCCATTAAAATCAAAATGATTAGCTATTGTATTATTTTCAAGGAGGATGTCTGTTGTCATCATAATCATAAGACCAGTCACATTGTGAACATATGTATTAAAAAGTGCTTTGGCATCACTTGTATACATAAGATGCGTACCATAACGGCTGCTCGTCACCTTATTACGTTGAACAACAATACGCTTTACCTCCTCTACATAGATTCCATCCTGTACTTGCTCAATAGTATTGCCTTCGATCGTAATATCCTCACTTTTATAAACTGCCAACCCATTACCTTTTTGGGAATAATGATCCTCGATACCAGTCACATTGATTTCCTGTATGCGCACATTTTTGCAGCGTTGTATATGAACACCTGTATGAACATCTTTCATTTGTAACTTACGTAGCTTAAGTCCGTCTACATTACTAACAACGATCGCTTTACTTTTTCCTGATAACGTTATATTTTCCACACTGACATTAGTAGTATTTTCAATTCGAAGTGCTGGTTTGTCACTTTCACCGATTAGTTCAGTTCCCTCTTCGCCTTGTAGTGTTATCGGTTTCGTCACAATAAAATTACCTCGGTAACGACCAGCAGGAATATGAACGATCTCCCCTGGCTTTGCGACATTAATCGCCTCCTGTACATCGAAATCTGCGTACACTGTCTGACTCATGAATAGAAAAAATAATAAGGCCATCCCTATTTTTTTCACCAATCCTTACCTCCCAGTTCAGCACGAAAAGACTAGAGGAATCCCCCCTAGTCCATTCGATTAATGACTATGACCGTCTTGATTCTTTTCTTCCATATGCATGGAGTCAGATTCACCTTTGGCCTCTTTTTCAGCTTTTTCTTTCATCTTCTTTTCACGACGCTCTAATGCATCGTCTTTAATTTTTTGTAATTCCTCTACATGTGCAGTTGGATTGTCAGCGATATACTTGTCTGCATCAGCTTTATCTTTGAAATAAACATATCCCCAATTCATCGGAGATTTTAGATCCGTTTTGACGATAGTTGCATCATCAACCTTTACCCAATCTTTTGTATTAAAATCACGTACAAATTTTTCGTTCTTTTCATTATTTGCAACCTCGGCATTTACTAAACAGCCGATGTCATCATAAAAGGTAACTGTTCCGTCCTCTTTTATTGCTTGAGTAGAAAATTCACCCATATCTTCGTCCTTCATATATACTTTCATATTACACATTTCACACATTGTATCTTCTTTTGGCTCTTGCAAACGTGGATCCACTAAAGAAGCGACTTGCGTAGATTTATCCTTTGCTTCTGCCTCATTTGCTGTGATATCTTGCTTCGTTTCTTCTTTCTTCCCTTGATCTTCGTCTGTACCACAAGCCGCGAGTAAAAGTGATGCAGCTAGTACAGGTAACCATATTTTTTTCACAATTGCTTCCCCCAATTTCGTTTTTCTATTACTAATAATTACTTTACAGGTAAGTTGTGAAATAAGTTAAAAATCACTGTGAAGTATTGGAAAAATTACCTTGAATATTCATTGAACGTCTCGACTTCAAATATTTTGAATGAAAAATATAACTTCCATTTTTTAATAACTTTTATTATAGATAATGTGATTAGCGTGTCATCTTTATCGCTCTTCGGCAAAGCGAGGGGTGATCTCCGTTCCGACAGGGTGCTTTGTTGCTGCCGCTTCGCTTTCGCACAGTTAAAACATTTGTTGCTGCCGCTTCGCTTTCGCACAGTTAAAACATTTGTTGCTGCCGCTTCGCTACAGGGTCTCGGGCCAACAGATGTTTTTTGCGCGAAAGCGTAGCGCTAACTTAGCAGCAGCAAATGATTTCATGATATATAGGAAACATTCGTAAATATTGTATTGACACCATTTTGGTTTTCAACACAAAAAACTCCCTACATCCTGAATGATGTAGAGAGCTTGAATTTATGATGTTATATAGAAGAACGGTAACTATTGAGAAACTTCTTTTGCTTGCTGACCAGATTTAGCTTAACAGCAGTTTCATTTAATTCATTACGTATTTGTAAATCGTAAGCATTGTCCACAAAACTAGCTGCTACATTATTTGGACGTTGCTGTTGGATTTGTCTATTATTACTTAATTGCTTTTTACCTTTATTCTTTAGCAAACTGTTTTTAAACTGTTTCTTCGGATTTTGTCCGAAATTATGGCTTAAATCTCCAGCATGTAAATACTGTTGTTCATTACGAAATATACTACTAGTCGTCGAACTTACTCTAGAAGTCCTCATAAATAATTACCCTCCTTTACTTTTTATCAACTTTGTAGGTATATATATCGACATTATATGCTCGAACTTAATAATACAGAACCAAATTGCTTAAAAAAATAGAAAAGAGTTATTTTCAAAAGTGGTCATCACTTTTTTATAACTCTTTTCCCAAATATTACTCATCATCAATAACGTGGAGTTGATTTCCGTTCCGGCTAGGAGCTTTGTTGCTGCCGCTTCGCTTTCGCACAGTTAAAACATTTGTTGTTGCTGCCGCTTCGCTTTCGCACAGTTAAAACATTTGTTGTTGCTGCCGCTTCGCTTTCGCACAGAAAACGTCCGCTACGCTGCATGGTCTCGGGCCAACCGATGTTGGTCACGAAGGCGTTATCACAGGACGTGATGTTCTTAACCTTCGTTCCTCTATCGCTGATCCCCCCGTAGCGAAGATCAACTTATCTACATAGTAGATGCTTTAATAACTATCATCCCTATATTTTGGTAATGAATCTCAAATATAAATTACTTCCAAAAATCATCAAATATTGTAATTGGCATATGGCGTTTGTGCTGTGAACGTAAATAATGCCCTTCTAATATTTTACGAGCTTCTTCAGGGATAGCCTTCCCCTCTAAATAATCATCAATTTGGTCATACGTTAAACCAAGCGCTTCTTCATCAGGTAATGAAGGACGATCTTCCTCTAAGTCAGCAGTTGGTATTTTTAAATATAAGTGCTCTGGGCAATCAAGTGCCGCTAACAACTGCTTACCCTGACGCTTGTTGAGACGGAAGATAGGCATTAAATCTGCACCGCCATCCCCAAATTTTGTGTAAAAACCTGTAATTGCCTCCGCAGCATGATCTGTCCCAAGCACAACAGCATTATTCATAGCAGCGATAGAATATTGCACCTTCATTCGCTCACGTGCCTTTTCATTCCCTTTTGCAAAATCGCTTAGTTCAATACCTGCATTCGTTAATCCTCTAACACTTGCATCGACTGCATCTTTAATGCTTACTGTAAAAGTTTCCGTAGGTTTGATATAGTCAATCGCATCTTGACAGTCCTTTTCATCTGCTTGCACACCATATGGTAAGCGAACAGCCCAAAATGAGTACTTCGCTTCTCCCATCTCGGCATTTAATTCATCGACCGCAAGCTGCGTTAACTTTCCAGTTAATGTGGAGTCTTGACCACCTGATATTCCGAGAACAAATCCCTTTACAAAACTATAACGACGCGCATATTCCTTTAAAAAATCAATGGATTTGCGAATCTCTTCCTGCGCATCGACAGTAGGTAATACACGTAATTCCTTTATGATTTCTTGTTGTAATGTCATTTTGTCCTTCACTCCTTACGCTTTACAAGCGATTGACCATTTCACTTACTTCTTCAATATTGCGCATTTTATTATTCCAGCATTTTTGGCTTAGATCGACTGGGTATTCCTCAGGATTCATAGCACGTTTATATTCATCCCATAGCAGTTCTAAATTATCTGCTGCATAATCGCGCATTTCTTCCAAAGTAGGATTTTGATATTGTATTTCGCCATTTTTAATCACTTGTTGATGTAGGTTTTTAGCTTCAAAGTTTGTAACAAATTTTGATACGAATGTATGAACAGGATGGAACATTTTAATGCGTTTCTCTGATTGAGGATTTTCATCGTGCATTGTAATGTAATCTCCCTCTGCCTTGCCATTCTTTCTATCAATAATACGATATACATTTTTAAGGCCTGGCGTCGTTACCTTTTCAGTATTCGCTGAAATTTTAATCGTATCTTCTAATTGTCCATCGTTATTTTCTATCGCCACCATTTTATAAACAGCCCCTAAAGCAGGTTGGTCATAAGCGGTAATGAGCTTCGTACCAATTCCCCACACATCAACTTTTGCGCCTTGAGCCTTTAAGTTTAAGATCGTGTATTCATCTAAGTCATTCGATACGATTATTTTAGCGTTCGGGAAACCTGCTTCATCTAACATACGTCGTGCTTCTTTTGACAAGAAAGCAATATCCCCACTGTCTAAACGAATTCCAATAAAATTAATGCTGTCACCAAGCTCTTTTGCCACTTTGATTGCTGTTGGCACACCCGATTTCAACGTATTATAAGTATCTACAAGGAATACGCAATCACGATGGCGTTTTGCATAAGAATGAAATGCATCATAATCATTTTTATAGGCCTGTACAAGTGCATGCGCGTGTGTACCAGATACCGGAATGTTGAAAAGTTTACCTGCTCGCACATTACTAGTTGAAGCAAAACCGCCTATAAACGCTGCACGCGTTCCCCAAATCGCTGCATCCATCTCATGCGCGCGTCGTGTGCCGAACTCCATCGCCACTTCATTTTTTATAATTTGTTTAATACGACTAGCCTTCGTTGCAATTAATGTTTGGTAATTCACAATGTTAAGTAATGCAGTTTCAATTAACTGCGCTTCCACTAAAGGTGCTTCGATGCGGACAATCGGTTCATTAGCGAAAACCGTTTCCCCTTCCACCATCGAATACATATCCCCTGTAAAACGAATATTTTTTAAATATTCGATAAAATCTTCTTTATACCCAACCTCTTCACGCAAATACGCTATGTCCGAATCACTGAAATGAAAATCACGTAAATACTCAAGAATTCTCTCTAATCCCGCAAAAATTGCATAGCCATTGCCAAACGGTAACTTTCTAAAATATAATTCGAAAACCGCTTTTCTATTATGTATACCATCCGCCCAATATGATTCTGCCATATTGATTTGGTACAAGTCTGTGTGTAGCGCTAAGCTATCATCTGCATAATTTGATCTCACAAGAAAACCCTTCTTCCGCTTTGATAATTAGTCCTAGTATACACTATATACCCAAATTCTTGCGTATTACATCCTCTAACTTTAATGTCAGGTTTCCTCACATTAATAATCAGAAAATTTAGAAACGTTCACATTTTAGACATACTTTTTAATACCGCTTTCATTCCCCTTTTAAAAACATTTTCAACAAACTATTACGAAAGTCGAATTATTACATGTAATAAAACGTAACATGAATATTCAAATAATTATTGCGCCGTTTTTCATAGCGTTTTAACATGTAAATTAAATTTACTCAAGGAGCTGATATGGATGAAAAAAATAGAAGCAATCATCCGTCCCGAAGTTTTCGGCGCGGTCAGGGATGGTCTTGCACAGGAAGGAATTGCAGGGCTCAGTGTTTCAGAAATTGCTGGCTGCGGTCGTCAATTAGGGCGTACAGGGTTATTTCGTGGAAATACCTACGAAATTGAATTTTTGTCGAAGTTGAAATTAGAAATGATTGTTGATGATGAAAAAGTAGATTCCATTGTTGAAGTTTTATTACGTAAGGCAGCAACTGGCAAGGTTGGAGATGGCAAAATCTTCATTTTTCCAATAGAACAAGCAATTCGTATCCGTACAAAAGAAGTCGGATCAATTGCAGTAGAATAAGGGGGCGATATATATGGATGAGATAACAATATCTATAAATTTAGTTTGGATGATGCTCGGTACAATTTTAGTATTCTTTATGCATGCAGGATTTGCAATGGTTGAAGCAGGCTTTACACGCTCAAAAAACGCAGTCAATATTATTATGAAAAACTTCCTAACTATATCACTTGGCGGCATTGTCTATTTTCTCTGTGGTTACGCTATTATGTTTGGTGATTCAGTTGGCGGTATCTTCGGTACAAGTGGCTTTGCCTTAAATGGTGTAGATGATCTTTCCTTCTTTATTTTCCAAACGATGTTTGCAGCAACTGGAGCAACAATTTTATCTGGAGCAGTGGCAGAACGTACTAATATTTTTGCTTATATTTGCGTAATTATTCTCATGTCGTTACTTGTTTATCCTGTTGTTGGTCATTGGGTTTGGAGCGGTCATGGATGGTTAACAAATCTTGGTTTTATCGACTTTGCTGGATCAACCGTTGTACATTTAACAGGTGCAGTTGCGGCATTTGTAGCTGCGGTAATGGTCGGTCCTCGTCTCGGTAAATATGAAAATGGTCGTGTTAACGTTATTACAGGACATAGTATTCCATTAGGAGCTTTAGGCGTATTTTTACTTTGGTTTGGTTGGTTTGGCTTCAATGGTGCCTCAACATTAGCTGCTGATCCTAAACTTGTTCCTAGCGTAATTGCAAATACATTTTTCGCTGCTGCTACTGGTGTTGTGGTTACAGCCCTTTATACGAAATTTCGATATGGTCATATCGATGGGTCACTCACATTAAACGGTGCTTTAGCAGGGCTTGTAAGTATTACCGCTGGTGCAGCTAATGTTAGTATTGTCGGTTCACTCATTATCGGATTAATTGCTGCTCCATTATTGGTCGAGGGCGTCCGCTTCATTGAATGGAAATTAAAAGTCGATGATCCTGTTGGTGCCATCGCCGTCCATGGTATCTGTGGTATTTGGGGTACTCTAGCAGTTGGCTTGTTTGATATTGGTGGTCAAGGATTATTTTATGGAGGAGGTTTCGGCCAATTAGGAGTGCAAGCGATTGGGGTTATTGCTACCATTGCTTGGGTTAGCGTTTCAGTAGCTGCTGGTTTACTTATTATAAAAGCATTTGTCCCATTACGAGTTTCTGCTGAAGATGAAGTCACTGGCCTAGATGTCATCGAACACGGTGCTCCGGCTTATGAGTTTCAGGATATTTTCAAGGGCTCTGCAATGCGAGGAGAAACATTTGCTCATCGTTTAACTCATTTCGGTAAAGCAAATAACAATGTCCAAGAAGAACATGTATAGTATTTATTGAACTCCATCTTCTTTAATACAAAAAACAAGAATCTGCAATCTCTTCGGCCAACTGTTTCCCCAAAGGTTATGCAGATTCTTGTTTTATGCTCTCTCTAGCTCCAGTAAAAATTCTTTCATAGCAAGCCCACTACGGAAGCCGGTTAGTTTACCATCTTTGCCAATCACACGATGACAAGGAATAATCGCTAATATTGGATTGGCGCCGATTGCACTACCTACAGCTCTTACTGCTTTCGGATTGCCGATACGGTGTGCAATATCTGAGTATGTTGTAGTTGTACCATACGGTAGTTCCTTCAAAGCATCCCATACTGCTAGTTGAAATGGCGTCCCTTTAACATGTATTGGTAAATCAAACTCAGTAAGTTCCTTATTGAAATAAGCCGATAATTGCTTAACATATTGCTGTAACTTTTCTTTATTTTCTTCAAAACGAAAGCCTTTAAATGGCTTTTTCGCCCACACTTCCACCTCTTCGAATGGCGCATTTGGTGTTCCGATATATACTAGTCCATCATCTGAGGCAATGATATACATTGTGCCTTGTGCATATGTTAAAGTATCTACATATAATATATCCATTCTCTATCCCCCTTAACTTTATTACCCAATGTTAAATAACTTTAGCTTCCCTTTGTTTCATGCTACAGTTATTTTACCTATTAGTATAAAGGAGTTTTAACTTTATGAATACGTCATATGAGCCTGCCATTCACTTTCAACAGGTTAGCTTTTCAGCGAATGACAAGACAATCTTACGATCAATTACTGGGTCATTCCCTAAAGGAAAAATCACTACATTAGTCGGCCCTTCAGGTGCTGGTAAAACAACTTTACTTAAATTGTGCAATGGACTATTATCACCTACTGATGGTCAAATATTAATTGATAATCAAAACATTTCTACATATGAACCAACCGCTTTAAGAAGACATGTGAGTATGGCTCTTCAAGCGGCCCCTATGATAGAAGGTTCTGTATTTGATAATCTTGCACTTCCTCGCTCGTTACAAGGAGAAAAGCTTACAGAGCAGGAAGCGATCCAATATTTACATGATGTCGGACTTGATCAAAGCTTTTTACAACGCCCTACGAATAAATTATCAGGTGGACAACGACAAAAAGTTTCTATTGCTAGAACACTTATTAATCAATCCTCCATTTTATTGCTAGATGAAATTACATCTGCACTAGACCGTCAATCCGTGCAAGAAATTGAGACGCTTATTGCTACAATCAATAAAAAGTTTAATGTCACAATAATTTGGATTACTCATAATTTACAGCAAGCACTAACAATCGGCCACTTTACATGGGTCATGATGGATGGGGAACTAATTGAAACTGGACAAAGCTCCTTACTTCACGCACCTAAAAATCCACGTGTCGCTGAATTTGTACAGGGGGTGAATGAATGACGTATACTTCGCTTTCCTTAACGTTAATTTTTGTGTTAATTCCACTTCTACTGTCAAAAACCTTAAAGCTAGGACTTGAAAAAGATACTCTCATCGCTACTATTCGTTCTATTATTCAATTACTTGCCGTCGGTTACATTTTAAAATTTGTCTTCGATGCTCAAAGCTATATTTATATCTTCCTCATGATTGCATTAATGATTTTAGCAGCAACACTCAATGCTCGTAAAAAAGGGAAAGGCATTAAAGGCATTACATGGAAAATAGCAGTAACTCTCATTACCGTTGAATGTGTTACACAAGGGGTATTGCTTGGTTTTGATATTGTACCATCAACAGCGCAATATATTATTCCAATTAGCGGCATGATGATTGGTAATTCAATGGTATTATCAGTACTGTTTTTAAATCGTTTTACATCAGAAATTGCAAGTCATCAGAACGAAATTGAGTTAATATTATCGCTTGGCGGCACACCAAAACAGGCTATTCATCGACAGCTAATGCAGGCGATAAAAGCAAGTATGATTCCTACGATTGAAAGCCAAAAAACAATTGGTCTTGTTCAATTACCAGGTATGATGAGTGGCCAAATAATCGGTGGAGCAGACCCTATTCATGCGGTGCAATTCCAACTATTAATCATTTTCGCCCTGCTAACAGCAGCGACATTATCAAGCATAATGATTGGTTTTTTAAGTTATCCTGCACTTTTTAATGAACGCATGCAAGTTCTTGAAACGAAATAATCGTTATATTAAAAACAATATATATTTTCTAAATTATGTTATAATAAAAAGAAAAATGCAGCAGTGAGGAGAATGACCATGTTATTACGCGATTTTTTCATCCATTTATCTGAAAACCAACTATTAAATAGTACTGCAAAAAAATATGGCCTAAAATTAGGAGCACAAAGTGTAGTAGCTGGTACAAATATTGAAGAAACGATTGCTAGTATCAAAGAGCTAAACGCGCATAATATCTCTTGTACAGTAGATAATTTAGGGGAATTTGTTTCAACCGAAGAAGAAGCAACAAAAGCTAAAGAACAAATCCTTGCTGTTATCGAGGCTATTCACGAAAATAGCGTTGATGCGCATATTTCGTTAAAGCCATCTCAATTAGGTTTAGATATTGATGTTGATTTTTGCTACGACAACTTATATGAAATTGTAGAAAAAGCAGCAGCATATGATATATTCGTAAACTTTGACATGGAAGACTATGATCGTTTACAAACTTCTTTCGATATGGTTGAAGAGCTTTCCAAAACGTTTAATAATGTGGGTACTGTTATCCAATCTTATTTTTACCGTGCAAAAGACGATATTGAAAAATTCCAGGACTATCGCCTTCGTATCGTAAAAGGTGCTTATAAGGAGCCTGTAGAGGTTGCTTTCCAAGATAAATTAGATATTGATTTAAATTTCATTGAGTTAATTGAATATCATTTACTACATGGTAAATTTACGTCCATCGCAACACATGACCATAATGTTATTGCACACGTAAAACGCTTTGTAGAGGACAATAATATTCCACTAGATAAATTCGAATTCCAAATGCTTTACGGCTTCCGTACAGATTTGCAAAAAGAGCTTGCAAAAGAAGGCTATAACTTCTGTGTATATGTACCATTCGGCGAAGATTGGTACGGCTACTTTATGCGCCGTTTAGCGGAGCGTCCTCAAAATCTTAATCTTGTTACAAAACAAGTATTTACGAAAAAAACGAACACAGTCCTCGCTGTAGCAGCAGGTGCATTCGTTCTTGGACGTTTAACAAAACGTAAAAAATAAGGTCTAACATAATGAAGCCAGAAGCTTAATTGATTAAGCTTCTGGCTTTATTCTTTCAAGAACGTACTTTCCACAGGCAAACACTAAACCGCTTCCCTCACTTACTGATTTATTTCAGATTCTCAGTTTATCTGTTGTTCTCGCAAGTAAAATTCCATTTATCGGAAATATATTGAAAACGTGTAATAAAAATAATCAGTGAGGGTGATGAAAAGCCCCACTGATTAAAGTTTTATATTATTCAACATGTAAAGCAATGGTAGAAACAATGGCTTCTGCTGCATACTCCCATTTACCATCAATAAGACTACCTAATTTTTGCCCAAGCTCTTGGATCATTTCTAGCGTAATCGGGATATCATTTTTTTGCGCTAATGTAGCAATAAACGGAGCAGATAAACTTGTCCATCCGCCTCGATCAATTTTGATCTCCACTTGTTTTACTTCTCCGTTTTCTTTTTCAATGCGATAGTATAGCTGATCATCTGGACGCCAGCTTAAGTGATGGGATATTTGCCCATTTACAACTGTTAGATGATCCATTTTCGAAATAGAAACAGGTTTTACATTAAATTCATGACCTAGTACATTTAGTTTTTTGATTTCAGGTCCAACTAATGCTGCCTGAACAGCTTGATCCATACTACTTTCTAATGGGATAGATGAATCTGTCTCAACTATATCGTTGCTTGCAGCCAAAACGGCTGAAGGATTTGCGCTTGTCACGACAAATGTTGTTGCTAAAAAAGCTATTGAAGTAATTTTCGAAATTTTTTTCATAATCATTTCCATCCTTCCCATTAAAACGTTTTACTTTTACTAAATATTATCATTAGTAGTTAAAATATACAATATCAATTATTCTTTTATAATGACAAAAGGCACTGAATTTTAATTATTCAATGCCTTTTGTCTATTTTTTTCTTATTTTTTTCTTAGTATAAGTGTATTACTACTTATTCCACCCTTTTTCCTTAAAACGAGCGATGGCTTCAATACGATTTCCAACATTTAATTTTTCTAAAATAGTGGAGATATAGTTGCGGACAGTTCCTGCTGATAAAAACAATTCTGCAGCAATTTCTTTTGTCGTCTTGCCCTCTGCAACAAGTGTCAGTACCTGGCTCTCGCGGTCAGTTAAAGGATTTTCACTATCATCCTCATAGACAAAATCAACGAGTTCAGGCGCATATATTCTTCTGCCGTCCATAATTGTCCGAATGGCACTGGCCAATTCTTCTATCGGACTATCCTTTAGTAAATAGCCACGAACGCTGGCTTTTCTTGCACGCTCAAAATAACCTGGCCTTGCAAATGTCGTTAATATAATCACTTTACAATTAGAACCTGAGGCATGCAGTTCCTCGGCAGCATCCAATCCAGTTTTTACTGGCATTTCAATATCCATAATACAAATATCAGGCTGATGCTCTTCAACAAGCGCCAATGCTTCCTCACCATTTTTTGCTAAGCCGACGACCTCCATATCATCCTCCATACTAAGTAATGAACGGAGTGCGCCTAATAGCATACCCTGATCTTCAGCAATTACAATTCGTATCATGTCACAGTCCTCATTTCTATATGTTCTTCAGATTTTCTTTGACCTTCTGATGCGTAATCGCCACTGGAATCGACACTGTTAATGTAGTGCCCTCTTCACTTTCGATTTTAAAAGAACCGTTTATAAACTCTAACCGTTCTCGCATTCCCTTTAATCCGTTACCCGTTTTCCATGCTTGTTTTTTGGTGATTCCTTGCCCATTATCACGAACAACTAAATATACTTCCTTAAAATTTTGATGGAAGGCAATTTCGCATTTTGTAGCACCACTATGTTTAACGACATTATTGACTGCCTCTTTTAAGCACATGGATAATACATTTTCTACAAGCGGTGGAACTTGTAATGCATCTTTATCACCATCAAATACAAATTCCATTTCAGCAGCCTTTAATATTTGGGCAATACGCATAAGTTCGTCCTCAAACCTAGCCGTTCGCATACCCGATACTAATTCACGTACTTCTTTTAATGCGATACTCGCCGTTTGACGAATATCCTTAATCTCTGTTAGAGCCTGCTGTGGATCACGTTCAATTAATCTTGAAGCTAAGTCGCTTTTTAAGCCTATCATCGACAACTTTTGACCGAGCGTATCATGTAAATCCCGAGCAATACGTTGGCGTTCTTCAAAAACAATTAACTCAGCTATTCGTTCATTAGCAGTCTCAAGCTGACCTTCTAAATTTTCGCGTTTATTTTTTGAATAAATCGTTAGTGGGAGAAGCACAACCGCTAAAATTGTTAAAACAACAAATGGTAGTTGTGATAAAAATAACTGTAGCTCAACAAAAAAGCCAACACCTGTAGAAATAACCGTAAAGCCAATATGTAGACCGTATATAATAAAGAAGCCAACCGGTTTACGAAGATTTCCAATAAAGAAAGCTGTGAAAATTGATAAATACACATAGCCATACAATATCGTCATAACGATATTAATAACCATTTCAAAGCTAATCCACATATAAACAAGACCGTTTTTCGAATTCATGGAAAATCGGTAGAAAATAAAATATAGCATTAAAAATGTAATGCCAATTGATATTTCTAGATAAGATGATTTTCTAAAAATGAAGAAAAACGGTAGGAAACAGAAAATAATCCATAAATATATACTGAGCATTGGACTATTCGGAATAATACTTTGCCATTTCCTCAACATAATCTCACGCTCTTTCCTACTTTTCCCTCATTATAACAAGAAAATTTATTTTATGCCTGCACATGATGTTTACTGAGCCTGTTGTACAATGTTTACGTAAAACAGCCATCCCTTAGAAGAGATGGCTGAAAAATTTTACTAAGCAGCTAAACTGCCTCTTTCTTTTCGCTTAATTATTTCATTAACGTCTTTAAAGGTTACAAACTTGCCTTGCTCTTCATCATACAACTTGTAGCGTAATGATTCTAAGCTTGTACGTAACGTAATTGTCGTTGCAGTGTGTAATGGCGGTATGTCATTATGCGCCTTTTCAAGATTATAGTTCGGTACACGAGGAGCTAAATGGTGTACATGGTGGAAACCAATATTGCCTGTAACCCATTGTAATAGCTTTGGTAATTTATAATACGAGCTACCTTCAACAGCAGCCTTTACATAATCCCACTCTGAGTCATGCTCAAAATAAGAATCTTCATACGTATGTTGGATAAAAAATAACCAAATGCCAAGAGAAGCAGCCACAAACAATGTTACTACATGCACTAATAAAAATGCTTGCCATCCCATAAAGAAAATTAAGGCTGCACAGATTCCTACGATGGCTACATTTGTTAAATACGTATTAATACGTTCTTTCTGTTTAGCATCATTTCGATTACGACGGTTTAAAATTAACACCATAAACAGTGGACCTAAGCCAAACATTACGAATGGATTACGGTAAAAACGATACCATAAACGTTGCCCTTTAGATGCTTGTATAAATTCTTCCACTGTCATCATATCAATATCACCGATACCACGCTTATCTAAGTTCGAGCTAGTTGCGTGGTGAATTGTATGCTCACGTTTCCATTTTTCATATGGGAATGATGTTAACACCCCAGTTACAAAACCAACCCAGTCGTTTGCTTTTTTACTTTTGAAAAATGAGCCGTGTGTACAATCATGGAAAATAATAAAAGTTCGTACGACAAATCCAGCAGAAATTACACTTAACCCAACTGTTAACCATGGTGAAACATCCAC
This sequence comes from Lysinibacillus sp. EB271-A1-10B, assembly GCF_058791335.1. NCBI lineage: Bacteria > Bacillati > Bacillota > Bacilli > Caryophanales > Bacillaceae > Lysinibacillus > Lysinibacillus sp. EB271-A1-10B. The sequence continues at coordinate 48,921 of NZ_JBYTDL010000024.1, read as the reverse complement.
TAACATATAGCCAGCTACCCAAAGGGCAATTAAAGGTATAATCGTATTAACCATTTGAAAGATACTTTTAGCCGTATCAGATTTTGCAAATGGTGCTACATCTTGGCGCAGTTTTTTTGTTTTTTCTTTATCTGTTGCCATTATATTTACTCCCTCGTTTCCTTTTTTTCTTATGACCTCATCATAAAACAAGAGTACAATCATGCAACAGAAGCAAACATCATAAAAAGGATATGACATTTGTCATATCCTTTTATAATGTGTACAAAGGAATAAATATAAATTAATATGGCTCATCACTATAAAGTGGAGTTGATTTCCGTTCCGGCTGGGCGCTTTGTTGCTGTCGCTACGCTTTCGCACAGTTAAAACATTTGTTGTTGCTGTCGCTACGCTTTCGCACAGTTAAAACATTTGTTGTTGCTGTCGCTACGCTTTCGCACAGAGCAAAGCTTCCTGGGCGCCCAGCCTACACTCAAATCAACCTATTATACAACGCGTATTTCATCTTCAACTTTTGGTGATAAGAATGTGGCATTGATATGAGTAGGCAAGCTGAAAAGATATGTCATGTCGAATACTTTCTACACTTTTGGTCCAGTTAACTGTAGCTGATAAAATACAAGATCTAGCCACTGTCCAAATTTGTAGCCTGCGTTTTTTATTGTCCCCGCATATTCGAAACCTAGTTTTTCATGTACTTTTATGCTCACGATATTTTCACCATCAATGCCCGCTACGAGTGTTTTCACATCTTGCTCTTTAGCAATTCGAATAAGCTCATACATTAATTGGATAGCTATTCCCTTTTGATAATGATCTTTATGCACATATACAGAGTGCTCCATTGTGTGCTTATAGCCTGGATATGGACGGAACTGACTATATGTTGCAAAGCCGGCTACTGTGCCATTGACGTCAAAGACTAGCAGTGGATTACCGATTGCTTGCTGGTCCTTGAACCATCGTCTTTTTTCTTCTAACGATTGAGTTTCATATCGATAAACGGCTTTGCTCGTTAAAATAATGTCATTGTAAATATCTAAAACACCAGGTAAATCTTTCTCTTCCATTAATCGAATCATCATGCTCACGTCCTACTTCAATTATGCCGAGGCTTTAACCTCTTTACATAAAGTTATAACACTTTTCCTAGCATTACACATTAAAATACCGAGCATCTGGATGTGCAAAGACTATTGCTGAAACAGAAGCTTCAGGCTCCATCATAAAGCCTTCCGTTAAATGCACACCAATGTCTTCTGGTTTTAATAAGCCAAACAATTTCTCTTGATCCTCCAAGTTCGGACATGCAGGATAGCCAAATGAAAAACGCTGCCCTTGATATTTTGCGGCGAAACGATCACGCATTGTAAAATCTGTCTTATCCGAGAAGCCCCATTGATCACGAATTTCTTGGTGCATACGCTCCGCAAAGCCTTCCGCAAGCTCAAGTGCTGTAGATTGTAATGCATGACTTTCAAGGAATTTCCCTTCCTCTTTTAGCTGACGAGCTTTCGTCATAACCCCTTGTCCAGCTGTTACTACCATTAAGGAAATATAGTCCATTTCACCGCTTTCAACTGTTTTCAGGAAATCTGCAAGACATAAAAACGGTTCAACTTGCTGACGCGGGAAGGTAAATCGTTCAATTTCTGTTTTGCTATCTGCTGGATCATAAACAACTACATCATCCCCATCGGCTTGTGCAGGGAAAAACTGATACACACCCGAAGGCTTCAATAAATCACTTTGTAAATAATCGTCGACTAAATCTTTTAACTCTGTTGCCCTTGCATCGCCAGCATCAAGCAATTGCTGTACTTGACCTTTTAAGCCTAGGTGATGTCCAAGTAATGTCCGCATATTAACATATGGATATAAATGCGAAACCGCATAATCTCTCTTTACATGGCGTCGCAAATCAGCCGGAAGAAAGACAGAAGCTCCCTTTACCGTGCGTACAGGCTTAACAGTTACTTCTTTAGCCGGGCGAGCTGCTCTTTTTTCGTCTGCCTCTAAGCGTTTTTTGCGAGATTCCTCAATTTCAACTAAGAAATCCGCACGTGTACCTTTCCCCATTAACCGATTTACTTGCTCTAATCCTTGCATCGCATCCTTTGAATAAATGACAGGACCATTATATTCGCCAGCGATTTTTGTTTCAGTAAAGCGACGAGATAATGCCGCTCCCCCTACTAAAATAGGAACATCAATACCCGCTTCCTTGAAATCTTGAGCTGTAATAACCATTTGCTGTGCTGATTTTACAAGTAAGCCTGAAAGCCCGACGAAATCTGGCTTCTCCTTACGAATCGTTTCTATTAACTGAGCAGGTGTTACTTTAATGCCAAGATCAATTACCTTATAGCCATTATTACTTAAAATAATATCGACAAGGTTTTTCCCAATATCATGCACATCGCCTTTTACAGTAGCAAGTACCATTTTCCCCTTGCCAGCACTCTCTTCATTTTTCTCCATGAATTGCTCTAAATGTGCCACTGCTGCCTTCATAACCCCTGCTGATTGTAATACCTCCGCTACGATGAGCTGATTATCGTTAAATAAACGGCCAACCTCTGCCATTCCGTCCATTAATGGTCCATTAATAATATCAAGCGGTGTTTCAAAAATTTCACGAGCAGCATCTAGATCCTCAATAAGCCCTTCCTTTGTACCTTCTAAAATATAGTAAGCTAAACGACCTTCTACTGTTTTTGGAATATCTGCCTCTGTTTTTTCCTTCTTTTTATCACGATAGAAATCCGTGAAAACAGCTAATGTTTCATCATTTGTATGGAAGAGTAAATCATTGGCTAGCTTAATTTCCTCCTCAGGAATGGATGCATAACGTTCTAGCTTCTCCGTATTCACAATTGCATAATCTAATCCAGCCTGTGTACAGTGATATAAATATACGGCATTTAATACTTCACGACCTACTGGTGGCAATCCGAACGAAATATTACTAACACCAAGTACCGTTAATGTACGTGGCATTTTTTCTTTAATCAGGCGAATTCCTTCTACCGTTTCAAGTGCTGAACCAATATACTGCTCATCTCCCGTTCCTACTGGGAACATTAATGGGTCAAAGATAATATCTTCAGGAGCAATACCCCACTTTTCTGTTAACAATTTATAGGAACGTTCAGCAATCTCAAGCTTACGCTGTCGATCAACCGCCATGCCTTGCTCATCAATTGTCCCCACTACTAAAGAAGCACCATATTTTTTCACTAGCGGTAAAACTGCGTCAAAGCGCTCCTCGCCATCCTCTAGGTTTATAGAGTTAATAATCGCTTTCCCTTGAGAAAACTTAAGTGCTTCCTCAATTACTTTTTCATCTGTCGAGTCAATTACAAGAGGTACTTTTACTTTTTTTACAACCTCCTGCATAAAGCCACGCATATCTTCTAGTTCATCGCGGTCAGGGTTTGCTAAACAAATATCGATAACATGTGCTCCATTTTTCACCTGGGCACGCGCGATTTCTGCAGCTTCCTCAAACTTCCCGTCAATAATTAAATTTTTAAACTTACGAGAACCGATTACATTTGTCCGTTCACCAATAAATAACGGACGCATAGAATCGTCATACACCAATGGATCGATACCAGAAACTACATGACCATGTGTGGCATCTGGTAATTGACGAGGCTTTTGGTCCTTTAGCACTTCTCGAATAGCAGCAATATGTGCTGGAGTTGTACCACAGCAGCCTCCGATAATATTTAGCCACCCCTTTTCTGCAAAGCCTTTTAGCTTTTGTGACAGCGATTCAGGTGACTCATGGTAGCAACCTTCCTCGTCAGGTAAGCCTGCATTCGGGTAACAGCTAATATAGCCTGTTGAAAGCTCTGCTAGTGAACGGATATGATCCGTCATAAACTCTGGTCCAGTTGCACAGTTTAAGCCAACTGATAATGGCTTAATATGCTCGATGGAAATATAAAAAGCATCAATTGTTTGACCGGCCAATGTTGTTCCCATCGGTTCAATTGTTCCCGATATCATCACAGGTAGCTCTTTTTCAGTTGCCTTAAAAGCACGAGATACCCCCAATGTTCCTGCCTTAACATTCAACATATCCTGACTAGTTTCTAGCAACAGAACGTCGGCTCCGGCTTCGATTAATGCCTTGGCCTGAACATAGAAGTTTTCCTCTAACTCATCAAATGTAATACCACCTGTAACTGACAAGGTTTTTGTAGTTGGTCCCATAGCCCCCGCTACAAAACGTGGCCAATCGGATGTAGAAAACTCATCTACTACTTTGCGTGCAATTTCCACAGCACGTGTATTGATTTCTTCTGCCTTCGCACCAAGATCATATTCATTTAATACAAGTGGTGTACTTCCAAATGTATTTGTACAAATAATATCTGCTCCAGCTTCTAAATATTTTCTATGAACTTTTTCAAGCACATCTGGTCTAGTTAGCACGAGATTTTCATTACAGCCATCATATTCCTCGCCGCCAAAATCCTCTGCTGATAAATTTTCATTTTGTAGCATTGTACCCATTGCGCCATCAAGAATTAAAATTCGTTTCTCTAGTTGTTCTTCAATCAAGTGCTTAGCCATTTATACTTACCCCTTTTTTCTGTTCATCCAATTGCTCAATAAATTTCATCAATTCTAGTGTCATGTCATAGCGTAAAAATGGTGTGATGAGGTAAATACCATTGAAATATTCCGCTGCTACTTCTACTAATTCCTTAGCAATTGCAATTCCTTCTAGTGTTGCGCGTTCTTTATCATCGCCACATTCCTTCATACGGGTTAACACATCATCGGATAGTTTGATACCTGGCACTTCATGATGTAAAAACTCCGCACTTTTATAGCTCGTTACTGGCATAATGCCTATATAAATTGGTGTTTCTAAATGCTTTGTCGCCTCGTAAATTCCCACGATTTTTTCCTTTGTATAAACAGGCTGCGAAATAAAATAATCTGCGCCATATTCAATTTTCTTCTCTAATCGAGATACCGCGCGATCTAGTACACGTACATTAGGATTAAAGGCTGCCGCTACAGAGAAATTCGCCTTTTTACGAAGTGGTTTCCCCGAGAAAGATACACCTTCATTTAACTGTTTTATTAATTGGATTAGCTCCATTGAAGATACGTCATAAACGCTTGTGGCCCCTGGAAAATCGCCCACCTTCGTCGGATCTCCAGTCACTGCTAAAATATCGTGAATGCCTAGTGCATTTAATCCCATTAAATGTGATTGAAGTCCAATTAAATTACGATCCCGGCATGTTATATGAGTTAACGGTCGTACCCCGTGTGTTTCTTTCAGTAAGGCACCCATTGCGACATTACTAATCCTTGGGGAAGCAAGTGAATTATCTGCCATCATGACTACATCTGCGCCCGCCTCATATATTTTTCTTGCTCCTGCAATAAAGCCTTCAATTTCTAAATGTCTTGGTGTATCTAACTCCACTATAACGGAGCGTTCACGTTTTACTTTTACATGTAATGGTTCGTAATTTGCTGGCTCAGCCTCACGGACAATCTCTACTTTTTCTGGCTTTGCATACTTTTCTTCGACTGGGGATAACTCCTCTAAGTACTTTTTCGCTGCAGCAATATGCTTTGGTGTCGTACCACAACAACCACCAATTAAACGTACCCCCTGATCACGAAGCTCTACAGCTGCTCGACCAAAATAATCTGCCTCCGACTCATAAACGACACGGCCATCCTCTACATCAAGAAGAGACGCATTCGGATACGCTGACATAAATGCTTTCTTAGGAAGCTCTACACCTTCAAATGCTTGTATTGTATGGTGGGGACCTAAGCGACAGTTAACACCTACGAGATCAGCACCTAGCGCTTCAAGTTCATGTAAAGCGTTATTTAAGCTCATTCCATTTTGTAAAATCCCTGGTTCGTGCATAGAAATTTGAGCAATAATCGGTAATTTCGTTTTAGCTCGTAGCATTGCTAAAGTCGCTGTTAACTCTTCAAAATCATAATATGTCTCCAGTAAAAGGCCATCTGGATTTCCTGCAAGTAAAACGGTTGCCTGCTCATCAACTGTTGCTAAGATTTCCTCTAACGTTGCATCGCTTTTTCGAATACCACGGATTCCCCCAATAGTACCTAAGACAAATTGTCCACCATCTGCCGCTGCTCGTTTTGCAATCGTTATAGCAGCTTCGTTAAACTGCTGCACACGAGATTCTAATCCATAGCGGGCTAATTTTATGGCATTAGCTCCGTAAGTGTTCGTTTGAATAATATCGGCACCTGCCGCTATATACTCTCTATGAATCTTTTCAATTAATTCAGGTCTTTGTATATTCATTTCCTCGTGGCAATACTCCAAGCCATAGCCGTATAAAACTGTACCAATTGCACCATCTGCTGTAAGAACATGCGTTTTTAACCTTTCAAGCAATCCCATAAAACTAGCCTCTCTTCCTTTATTTATCAATTATGCCTCGGCATAATTGCATCCGGAATCGGCTTTGTGCTTAGGCCTGCACGAGGGCCGACACGATGTCGGTCATTTCGGTAATGCCACAGGAGGTGGCGTTTTTACCGATGCAGGTCAGTTAGCCATTATCGCATGGGTGCGATCGTTTTAGGCTAACATCCCCAAAGCACTCCTTTCCGATTCCGTGACAACCGCCGGAGGCTTTAACTTCTTTCAGTGGATATTTGGTACCCGCTGAAAGAAGTTAAAATAAAAAAGCCTTCTTTTACAAAAAAAGAAGGCTTTAACGTTTCGTCATTGTTTTTTCCTTCTCATCTTCGACACTATGGTCCTCTGGATTTAGCACCTGACAATAAGTTGGTTGCTGAAGCTTCATAGGGCCAGTCCCTCAGCTTCTCTTGATAAGAATGTTGTATGAATTTTTTAAATAATTAAAAGAATCATATCGTTTACGAACGATTGAGTCAAGACTATTTCACAGAACAGAGGTAAAACTTCACGAAAAATACCAGATTTTGATTTAAATCAAACAATTACGATAGTTTTTCAGCAAGCTCCTCACCAATTTTTTTACCATTTTGAATACACGCACCTATGCCTACTCCGAAATAAGAGCACCCCGCTATTGATAAATTCGGATAGTTTTTCTCAAGCTCTTGTACGAGACCTTGCAACGCTTCACGATGTGCCAAATCATATTTTGGCATTTGGTCGATCCATTTTGTCACATCCACAATTGTTGGTGTTTCCTCAATACCCAAGCTTTTTCTTACATCCTCTAGAGCAACCGCTGCTAACTCTTCATCTGACATCAAACGCAATCTCTCATACTCAGGGTTAATGCTCTTATAAAAAAGTCGAACTAGTAATTTTCCTTCTGCTGACGTGTGTTTCCACTTGCGACTTGTCCACGTTGCTGCATTACAAATAACATCTGAATTATGTGACGCAATATAGCCTGTTCCATCCGCCGGTAATCTATTATCGGGTACATCAAACCCTAAGTAAATCGTAATGGCGGATGCAGTATTGAATTGTTCAAAATAGCCGTTCAAAGATTCATCCTGCACTAAGCTTTGTACCGCTTCATTTGGCAGTGCCATGACAACATGATTTGCTTCAATTATTTTACCGCTTGCTAATGTAACGGAGTACTGATTCTCCTGCTTTTTAACACTTGTAGTGGCAATCCCTTTTATAATTTCTACATCCGTTAATGTTTCTTCAAGTCGATCAATTAGTGATGATAAACCATTTTTAAATGAAATAAATTTTTTATTAGCGGCTTTCAAAAATTGTTCCCTGTTTGCATCAAAGCCTTTAATAATACTACCGTAATCGTTTTTGTAATCGATTAAATACGGTAAAGTGGAAGCAATTGAAAGTTGATTTAAATCTCCCGAGTATACACCTGCAAGTACGGGCGCTATTTGGTTTTGAACAAGCTCCTCACCTAAATAGTACGTTAGAAATTCCCCAATCGAACTTTCCTTAGTAAACCCTTCATTTGGCATGGTTAAATCCGTTAATGCTTCTTTTTTACCTTGCTCTGATACAAGCGTGCTTTCCTCAAGAGATTGTAAGCTCATAGGAATACCAAACGTTGAATCCGCTGGGATAGCATGTAGCTCATTATTTGTGTAAATATACGAAACACCCGTTTCGTTATACACAAGATTTTGTTCAAAATTAAGTTCTTCTACTAATTCCATAACACCTTTATGACGCGCTACTATAGAATCAGCACCTGTTTCCAAGATAAAGCCTTGTTCATATGCAGAATGAAGCTTGCCACCAAGGTATGTATTTTTTTCAACGAGTACAAGCTTTACATGTAAGTTTTTCTCCTGAACTTGGCGTTGTAAATAATGCATCGTACACAAACCCGTAATTCCGCCACCTAATACAACAACTGTTTTCATATTAACCGCCCCTATTTTTAGTTCTTAATTTCAGTATAAACTTTTTTTATCGAAAATTACGTTAAACCCTTTACAAATTTAGCAAAAATGGAGCTATCCAGCACATGGGATAGCTCCATTTTTTTCTATGTTCAATTAGTATATATTGAATTTAACAGCATATTTTCACCGGTATCTTTTATCTACCTAGCGGATCGTATATATTAATAGTTGATATAGTGTTATTTATAGCTTTTCACTTCATTAATTTAAATTTTGTGCAAAACTAGCTAGTTCTTCAGCGGAATTTTTCACTTCATTAAAAGCAATACCTAATTGACTTAGTACTTCTACTATTGCTTGTACTTCTTTTTCCATCTGTCCATTTTGTTCTTTGGCTTCGGTCATAGCGTCCAATATGTTAGTAAATTGACCTTCCGTTTGAACCATATTTTCCTCACCAGAAGTTACCTCTTCTTGAATATTACTAAGCGAGTGAACAAGTTTATCAGTCCGCTCATTCGTTTTATGTAGTAAAGTCGCAACCGATGTGACAGATTCCTTTGTTTGAATCGATAGCTTTCTCACTTCATCTGCAACAACACTAAAGCCTTTACCCGCTTCTCCAGCGCGAGCCGCTTCTATTGCCGCATTTAAAGCCAACAAGTTTGTTTGATTAGCAATATTTGTCACAACATTCATAATCGATTCCATTTCCCTTGACATATCTGCCAACTGTGTAATATTTTCCGCTATACCATCAAGCGAGTTAATAATATTACTCATATTTTGCGATTGATTCTTTAATCGTTCACGACCCTCTAATGCCTGACTCTCAGCCATAGTCGACACTTGAAGTGATTTTTTTGCCAGTTGTTTAATTTCATCCGATTGTTCGCTTAAGCGATAAAACGAGTTGTTTGTTTCCAATGATATTGTGGCAAGACCTTCCGAAGACGCTACGATCTTTTTCTCTATTACTTCTTTTCTACGTTCTATTTTTTCATGAAGTTGCTCAATGGTATGCTCAAAAGCCTCTAAAACTAACTGTTGCTCAAAATTAGATATTTTCGAGATAGCCCTAATTGTATTAAGTTGATCCATTGGATGATGAACATGTTCTTCAACTAAGTCAATAAATGATGCCGTTAAATCTTGAAAAGCACAAATATACCATTGTGTTTTAAGCCCGATATGTACATGTACTTTAGCAATTTTAACTCTTCTTTGATAAAAATCATCATCAATCGTACCATTAAACATTTCAATAATATGACGTCTTAAAGTAATTTTCAGCTTCTCTACAGAACTATGTTTATTAATAATATCTACTAGAGTACGTTCAGTTACAATCATTTCATAAAATCGATTAACAATGTTATCAATATTGCCTTCTACAAAAGGTTGAAAGGCTTTTAAATATTGTAAATCTCGCTTCGTCAATTTAAGCAAATCAATTTGCTTTTTTATTGAATGGCGATTCGCTATATCCATTTTTACAATGTATTGCTCTAAATCTAACGCCGTTGTCTTTCTCTGTTTTTGAAAAATCACACATTTACCCTCTTTCATGCCGTGTACTTTTAAAAGCTGAGAAAAATTTAATTCCATTCACTAAAAAATAAAAAAACATCACCATAAAGTAGAATTGATTTCCATTCGGGCTAGGCGCCTTCCTGTGGAATTGTCATCCCTAACTTTTAGTGAGAACACCCTCAGGATATTTATATATATATTACCTGTGACTCTGTCTTTTGTTACGGGCTACAATCAACTAAAAATGGTAACTTTATAATTAGCTATCGCTACTAACTACCTTTCAAAATCCCTCATATACCTTATACATTTTATAAATAGCTGTCAATTTTCAAATATACATTTTTTACCATTAATTGAACAAAAAGTACCTGTTGTCTTACTTATTATCTAAAACAGAAAAAAAGCTACCACAATACTTTTGGGTAGCCAATTGACATCATCTCTGTTTTTTTTATGCTTATTTTTCCTTTGTTTTAGTTCGAGGTAATACCACTTTATTATATTGATATTTTTACCACCAATCACAACCGATAATATATACCTATCTATTGCACCGGAATTGAAACTTATTATCCATTCAACAAATAGCGATAATTAATTCTAAAAACCTATTACTTTTTAATAAAAAATACTTACTTTCCTTTCAATTCTTGCAGTAAAATTGCCGCCTCCGCACTTCCTGCATCTGCTGCAAGTCCATACCATTTTATAGCCTCTTTAATATTTCTAGCTATTCCTTCTCCTTTATTGTATATGTGCCCTAGTTGTAATTTTGCTTCCGAATCACCTTGAAGGGCGGCCTGTTTAAACCAATGAATACCTTTTTCAATATTCCGTATACCTGTTAACCCTTTGCTCCAAATAAAGCCCAAATCATAAAAGGCATCGACATGATATTGCTTTGCTGCTCTTTCATACCAATATAATCCACGGTTCACATCTTTCGGTTGCCCTAACCGACCCTCTAGATAGATACCTCCAAGCCTATATTGTGCCTCAACATAGCCTACTTCAGCAGATTTTTTATAATAGCTACAAGCTTGCGCCTCGTCTTTGTCGACTCCTAATCCCTGCTCGTATATAATTCCGAGTGTAAACATGGCCTCTGCCACACCTTGTTGTGCGGCAAATTCGAACCACTTCTTCGCAAGTACCAAATTTTCTGGCACTCCCTCACCGTTAAAATACATATCCGCTAAATTATTCGCGGCATCTGGATGCCCTTGCTTTGCTGCAGCCTCGTACAGCGAAAAAGCCATGTTATAGTTTTCTTCTACACCTATACCTTCAAAGTGAAAATTACCTAGTGCATATTGTGCATCAGCATTATCTTGTGATGCTGCTAACTCGAACCACTTCACGGACTTTTCTGGTTGGAAATATGTCCCGTCGATTGCACTATAATATTCACCAAGTTGAAACTGTGCATCCGCATCCTGTTCCTCGATGGCATCTTTGTATAAGTCAATGATTACTTCATGATCAAGATCTTCTTCGTCAAATGCTTCAACTTGCTCATTTTGATGAATAAAATACCATTCCAATATATCAAGTACATCATCAACAACCTCAACGCAATTAGCTAACTTCTCCAATGAAGAAATTTGCCAAATGAAAATATAAATAGGGAGTGGAATTGCTTCACGCAGTAAATCATCATATTCAGCTAAAAGCGTTAGCACATTCTCCTGTACTGACTGTGTCTGTTCTGGATGAATAATTTGTAAATGTCGTTGTTGTTTTTTTTTCAATAGCCCCTGCACAACTTGATATACAATTTTGTGCAAGGCTGCTAACTGTACTTCTTTGACTGCTATCAAATCAATGTTTTGCGCAAAACACGTATCTTGTGTTTGCGCGAGCTTTTGTAGGGACCCTATTCGCTCTTTATTTTTTTTTGCTAAAAATTGCCCATACATTCGTTTCCCCCCTCGCACACTACTATCAATTTCACCTTGGCATAATTGTTGCTGTCGCTACGTTGCACTGCGCTTTCGCACAGAAAGCATTTGTTGCTGTCGCTACGTTAACACTTCGCTTTCGCACAGATTAATCGCCACAGGAAGTGGCACTCTTAGACTGAGTCCCCCTATTTCAGCAGGTATTTAGACACACTCTGAAAAAGGAGCCCCATCCGCATTCATTTCACCACCTTGAAGTGGGAGTCTTCTACTGAATGAAAAAAATGCACCTTGCCACTATTATATGGAAGACAGCTCTATATTGGTTACACATATGCTCTCAATATTAAGCCAATAAACAATGTAATAAACAAAAAGACAGTTACATGAATCCATTTATACATTTCTAATAAACCAATAAATTCACGAGTAAATGCATTAGGTACATAATAAAAGGCTGTCTTTGAACCAACACCTTGTGCATCAAGCTTCGCCTTTTTAGCATAAATACTTGCACGGAAAACATGAAAATTATTCGTTACGAATAAGGATCGATATTTTTTCCCCTGAGCATGTTTATCCATAATTTCTTTAGAGAATGCCATATTCTGCTCAGTATTTGTCGATTGATCTTCCATAAATACTTTTTGAGACAGTATTTGATGTTCGTCAACTATATATTTTTTCATAGCATATGCTTCTGATACTTTTTCATCACTTCCCTGTCCACCTGAGACGATAATGTAAGGTCGTTCATCATATTTTTTAAACTGCTTTACTGCCTCGTCTAAACGGCTAGCTAAAAGCGGCGGTACTTTATCTCCTATTAGCCCTGACCCTAACACAATAATATAGTTAGGCTCATAAAAGATAGGCGTAAAATGATATAGAGTAGCGTAGGCCATTATGCTTGTATATAAAAACATTGTATAACCGAAAACCAAGAACCCATAGAAGAAAAGAATATGCCAAAGATCATTTTCGATATTCATAAAAATCACAAATACATACCAAATCATCATAATAAAAAAACTCAAACCAAAAACAGCTAACAATAGATTTCGTACTTTACGTCCTTCTTTTTCAAGTAAAACTCTACTATTAAAAAACGTAGCTATCGATAAAATAAACATAATACTCGGGAAACTTCCAAGTATTACGACTATACCCATCTTCGACACAATCCCCTGCTCATTCGGGAGAAATACAGGATGACTAAGTACATTGCCTAAAATAAACAACCCTACAAGGCCCAGAACTACTGCATTGAAAAACCGTCTTCTTTCCGTTATATAAAAAATTAAAAAAATTGAAATTAATAGTAATAATGTTGAGATCATCGTTTCACTCCTTTCTTTCCATATACCCTTTTTAAGGCTTATCCTCTTAACTCGAGGTTGATTTCCGTTCCTACTAGTGGCGGACGTCCAACCTCACTACAATTAACGATATACGTAATGCATGTCCAATATTTGGATTAGCATTGTCACTACTTGTTCAAATTTGTGCATATACATAAATTGATGAAAGCGTTTATTTTATTTTTTGAGATGGTTCATGTAAAATTACTATTAGATTAGTTTATGACAAAACTAAAAATTATATTGGAGGAATGTAAGTAATGAAAAAAATTCTTGCCGCTCTTTTTGCAGCGACACTTATGTTTGCAACTGTAGGTGCAACATTGTTCATCTCAGATACACCAACTGCAGAAGCTAAATCCTATAAGTCAGGTAAAAAAGGCTTCTCAAACAATAATAATAACAATAGCTCAAATTTCCAAAAATCTCAGGATAAATCTAAAGATCAAAATAATGCAACAACAAATAAAAGCACTAACAAAACGGATTCAACAGCTAAGAAAGGCGGCTTCTTCTCAGGCGGTCTTATGAAAGGCTTAATGCTTGGTGGCTTAGCTGGCTTACTATTCGGAAGTCTTTTCAGTGGTATGGGTATGCTTGGTAATATTTTAGGCTTATTAATTAACTTTGCAGCCATCATGGTTATCATAATGCTAGTTGTAAAAATTGTTAATATGTTTAAAGATAAAAAGCGTAAAGAGGAAGCACAATGGCACAAATAATTAATGAGCAAGATATAATTAATGCAATTTGCTTATCTCAGGCTTACTATAAAAACATTCGCCCTGAGGATGTATTTGTAGAACTAACATACGATGATGACGCGGGCTTCGGTGCAGAAGTTGAAACGAATGGTCAAGTCGAGATGTTCAATACATCAGCAATGATTGGCGCACTACGTGTATGGATTAAAGACGTCCTACATGGTGATCCATTTTCAACAGGAATCGAATTAGTCTTAGACGATGAAGAAGGCATTATTGCTAGACTATCGTAAATAAGTAAAGAATAGCAGTTCAGTAAATCTTATAGATTTATTGAACTGCTTTTTTATTTTTTCAGACGTTGTATTGCTTGTTCTTTCTTTTCTTCCTCAATTGTAAAATCGACTATTGATCTGCCGAGCATTAATAGCGTAATAAACATGACGCCTGTTCCAACGATTAAATAAATCATCGTAAATATCTTTGAAAAATTACTAGTAGGATACAATCCCGTCTCAACACCGGTTGGAATTAAACTCACTACTGCAAAATACATGGCATCAATCCAATACCATCCTTCCGTTCCTTTATAAAACATTGTCCCTGAAAGAATGATAAAAAATAACGTTGTAAACAAAGATAGAAACTGCGGACGCTTGAATGACTTCCACATGCCTACTAACAATCTTTTCGCAGATAAAATAAATGACAGCATCGCATTCTCCTTTGATCCATTTTCACTCCAGCGTTATTACAACTCTAAATTCGTTTCTCGCCATAACGGTTGATTTCCGTTTCGACTGGGCGCTTTGTTGCTGACGCTTCGCTTTCGCACAGTTAAAACATTTGTTGTTGCTGACGCTTCGCTTTCGCACAGAGCAGAGCTTCCTGGGGGCGTCCGATGAGCCGCTTTTGTTGTTGCTGTTGGTCACGGAGGCGTTACCACAAAACGTGATGCTTTTAGCCTTCGTTCCTCTAAATCGCTAATCCCCAAGGAGTCCCCAGCCGTAACGAAGATCAACTGATCCATATGGTAAACTTTCCAACAAACATCATCCCAAACTTTGAATGAGGAACTCCTAAATTGTACTAGATATCCATCGCAATAAAAATAACATATGCAAACGCCTAAAGGTAGAGGTTTCTATTCACAACCTCTACCTTGAATGATTTCATTTCTTTAATAGACTATTAAAGTTCACAAATATTTTCGCTGCATGGCCACGTTTTGTAGGAGCCTCGGGTGAAAATCCCCCTTCACTACCTATAATAATACCTTGTTCATACAACATAGTGATTGCATGTTTTGTTTCTTCATCATAAGAGGCAATATCTGAGAATGGAGCTTTCCCTTTCACCACATAAGGTTTCTTTTGCTGATATACGTAAGCACGATTAATCATTACTGCTAGTTGAGCGCGAGTAACTGGCAGCCCTGCGTTAAACGTCCCATCCATCCCCTTAGTTAGCCCATATGCATAAGCTGCTGCAATTTCTGACTGAGTTCCGACATCATAGCTTGCAATGTCTGTAAATGGTGCCTGTTCCTTCGTCGTTAAACCGAGACTTCTAACAAGCATCGAAACGGCCTCTGCACGAGTTAAAAATTGCTCAGGCTTAAACGTACCATCTGGATAACCGTTCATAATACCCGCTTCAGCTGCATTCAATATAAACCCCTCTGCCCAATGCTTTTCTATATCAGGAAAGCTTAAAGTTCTTCCAGTAGTAAAAGTAACTGTTGGACTTTGAACACTTTCATTCCCAGCCGCATCAACCGCTTTAATTGCTACTGTATATGCTGTATTCGCTATTAAATTATTCAAAGTTATAGCGTTTATTGCAGCATCTTGTGTAAATGTCAGCTTACCGTTTACATATACTTTGTAACTAGTGACACCTACATTATCCTTTGCTTCCTGCCAGCTTATTTTTACCGTTGTACTATCCATCATGTTTGCTTGGATCGTTTTTGATACATCCCATAACGTACTTGTTTTAATCGCTGGTAAAAACGCCTCGTTCGCTACTGCTAAATAGCCTGCTTCACTTAAATGAATATTATCAGGGTTTGGTAAATAGCTTGGAACATCTTTTGCTACAATATTGTATGTCGGTACAAAAATGGCACCCGCTTTTTCAGCAGTTGTTTTTATCGTTGCATTCATAACTTTTAATAGCATTTTAAATTGTTGCTGTACATCCTCACTATAGTACGGAAAAGAATTATAATAGCCCATCACATAAATTTGAGCATTCGGATTAAGCTTCTTAATTTCTTCTAAAATAGCAGCAATATTTTTTATTGCTCCCTGGGAAGCTTTTAGCATCATTGCTGCATTAATGCCTGTTGTCTGAGACTCTTCTAAAATAGGTATTAAATCATTGGCACCAACGGTTAGTGTAATAATTTCAGCCTCTTTAATAGATGTGCGAACCTTTGCCTTCTCGCTTGGATAACCGAATCCTACCACTGACTTTTCCACATTATTTTGTATATCCTTTAATATATCACTCGTTGTATAGCCTGAATTGGCAAAACCCTTATTATAAGACGTAATTAAACCATCTTGCTGTAAAGCTTGTGCAACAAAATCCGTGTAACCTAACCCAATCATACCAACCTCATTCATACCATGTGCTAAGGAATCACCCAGTGCCACATAATCTGCTTGAACTACCCAACTTGGCGCTATGTAGTCTCTTTGTTCCTCAGCATTTACACCTATTGGTACTACTAATTGACATGCCAGAATGCTAGCCGCTAAAAACCGAAATTTCTTTGATGATTGCACACCCTCACTCCTCCAAATTTTACTAATTACTATTTTAATATACAGGAGATGGAAATAGGCTAAAAAAGCGTAATTATTTTTTCGTGGTCATCACCAAAAGTTGTGATGACGTTTGCTAAAATGTACGCCAAGTCTTCGTTCCGGCTGGGCGACTCCTTGGGGATCAGTGAACTGCGCCTATGTGATGAACCTTCTTTATTCCAGTTGAACCTTCCCATAAATGCCGCCACCACCAACTTCGATTGTCAATTGCCCCGTTCTTGCTAATTCAATCATCTTGGCAATTTTATGTGGCACGATTTGTTCGAGTTGTTCTAGCGTAACTCGATGCAAGATGTTCATCTCTGTACCAAATGCTTGTACTAATCGTTCCATCATTTTCGGCCCTAATCCTGGAATAAAGTCTAGTGGTACTTGGTGAATATATGGTGGTCGTGCACGTTTATCAGTTCCTTGCTCTGAAAGCTCCTTTATGCGTGTTGCAACCCCTTTTATAATTTGCGTGCTTTCGCAGTTTGTACAAATTATTGTCGAGTTGCTGAGTTGCTCACCACATTTTGCACAGACGGTTTGATGATATTTACCAAGCAAAGGATTTAAACCATAATTGGCTGTTACTGCTCGACCTTGTTGCTCATGAAGCGCCATCCTTAATTCTGTAAAATTTGCATTAGAAAGTCTCAATTTTTGATACTCACGTGCAATTTTCCCAAGTGAATGTGCATCAGAATTGCTGACAAATGTATATGCTTGCAGTTCTCTAATGTTACTCACCATATCAGTATTGGAGCTTAGCCCAAGCTCTATCGCATCTATAAGCTGAGGGTCAAAAACTTCTGTTAAACTACGATGTACACCTTTACCGAACAAACTTTTAAATGGTGTGAAGACATGGGCAGGAATAAAAAGACCGCCTAATTCATGAACCTTTTGCTGCAATGTGCGCCCATCGCAATAAATTCGCTGAGAGCTTAAATGGATATTTTTCATATGATTAGACATCCAGTCTGAAAATTCCCTCATAAGCGAAAGTGTTGGAAAATAAGCAAGCACATGAATGGGTCCAAGGCAATGCTGATCATAAATCTCAATTTCAGAACCTGGAATAAGTGTAGTTTCTTGAAAACGAAGTCCTCCCTGTTCCAGCTCCTTCAATTCGCCCTGTTCTATCATCTTTGCCATTTCATCCATTACTTCTGGTGAATGACAATCAATAATCCCGATAATCTCTAGTCCCTTTCTTGCGCTTGAATTCTCTAAAATTCTTGCTAATGTTAACGTTTTACTGCCAGTTATTTTAACAGCACGCCCACTTGAAGTGCGTCCAATATGAATATGTAAATCTGCATAGAAATCCTGCATCATTGTAACCAACCCCTATCCACTCTTTAAAGTGAAATAAAAAAACCTCACATTGCTGCAAGGCATTTTATTCGTAATTATGATGGATGATTGCTGTGAGTACTATTATTTGACTCAAAGGCACCCGAGCCCTGTGATGACATTGTTGAAGAATCATAGGCTACTAAGGTCACCCCAATGTTCTTTTCTAGCTCATTAATTCTTTCAAGCTGTTGCTGATTTAGTTGCGCAATTTTTATCTCTTCCATTTTCATCAAATCCTTTCACGAATAAAGTTCCCTAAACAAGAAACATATATACACGAAATAAATGACTGACTGTCAGTCATTTTTCATTGACTTTATTTCAGCTATTTTGTAACATAATAAATAAGCAGGCTAAAAGCGAGGGATTCCATGTCAAAAGAAGAGAAAATTATTCAAGCTGCAATTGAAGTTTTTCGTGAAAAAGGAATTGAAAAGACAAAGGTTTCAGATATCGTAAAAGCTGCAGGTATTGCGCAAGGGACATTTTATCTTTATTTCCCATCACGGCTTTCAGTTATGCCTGCCATCGCAAAAGTTATGGTTGAGAAAATTATTGCTGATATAAACGATGGTATTTCAACACAGGAGCCTTTTGCAAAGCGGCTTGAAAAGTTAGTAGATATTGTTTTTTCTCTAACAGAGGAATATCGAGATGTATTTGCACTTATCTATGCTGGTATTACACAAACCGAGCATATGAAAGAATGGGAAAATATATATGCTCCCTATTACGAATGGATGAATAATTTCTTATACGAAGCTCAACAAGAAGGAACGATACGTGAATCTCTAAACACTACACGTTCTTCTAAACTTATCATCGGTCTAGTAGAATCTGCTGCTGAACAAATTTACTTGTATGATGACAGTGAAGAAGAAACAATTAGACTTCAAAAGCTTGAGCTCCTCGACTTTTTACATCATGCACTCGGTTTACGTCACGCCTAAGTGACGTTCTCTTTTACACTAAAAATGACTGAATGTCAGTCATAATCATGGATAAATGAAAGGAATAACTATGCAAAAAGATTGGATTTATGTTGGATTAACTAGTTTGTTTGAATTGTTTTGGATATTTGGTTTTAATGTTGCCGGTGCTTGGTGGCATTGGATTATTATTGTGTCCTTAATTGCATTGGATTTTCATTTCTTATCGAAGGCTTGTGAAAACCTACCTACTGGCACAGTTTATGCGACTTTCGCAGGGGTCGGTGCGATTGGTACTACATTAATGGACATTTTTATTTTCGATGGTGAGTTTAATACGATTAAAGGAATTTTCATGTTCATTTTAGTATTGGGTGTTATCGGTCTTAATTTAGCTGATAACCCTTCGAAAGATTATGATGAAAAGAAAGGAGCTAATGCATAATGGGCTGGTTACTTGTTTTATTAGCCGCAATTTCAGAAATTATCGGTGTTGTAGGTTTACGCTTTTATAGTCAGAACAAAACTATACGTAATTTATTAATATATGTTGGCGGCTTTGGTATGTCCTTTGTGCTTTTATATACCTCCTTTAACTATCTACAGTTAAGCATTGCCTATGTAGTGTGGATTGGTATTGGTACAGTTGGGGCTGTTCTCGTGAATATTATATTCTTCGGTGAATCTAAAAACCTGACGCGAATTATTAGTATCATCGCCATTATCATTGGTGTGGCAGGCTTAAAAGCAGTATCTTAATTTGACTTCAATTCTTTAATACTGTGAATAAGCCTTTTGAAATAAACTTTTTCGTTGAAACTTTATTTTATAACTATGTAAATAGTGTATCTTGAGGATTTTATCACTATTAATTAGAGTGACAGGCCAGAAGATATATACTATATACAGTGGTTGATCTTCGTTACGACTGGGCGACTCCTTGGGGCTCATCGGACGCCCCCAGGAAGCTCTGCTCTGTGCGAAAGCGAAGCGGGCAGCAACAAATGTTTTAACTGTGCGAAAGCGAAGCGTCAGCAACAAAGCGCCCGGTCGGAACGGAAATCAACCCCTCGCTTTGCCAAAAACCATAATTACAACCTTAATTTTTTTGACATAATAGGCTTTGATATATCAATCACTTTATGTAGTTTCTAAAGCTTCCTTCGTGAATTGCTCTGGGATATACGTTAAATATGGCTTACCTGTCAGTGAATGTGTTTGAATATCGGCATAAACCCCAAATACATCTTGTAATAATGCCGGTGTAAGTACTTCTTCTGGCGTGCCAAAACAAACAATTCGACCTTGCTGTAAAACATAAATTTGATCGCAATACATAGCCGCAATGTTTAAATCGTGGATTGCAGCAACAACTGTTAATTGTAAGGTTTGGATTAGATCCATAAGCTGCAATTGATGCTGAATATCTAGATGATTTGTTGGCTCATCTAAAATAAGCACTTGTGCTTGCTGAGCAAGGGCACGTGCAACCATCACACGCTTTTTTTCGCCACCTGAAAGAGAGCTATAGCTACGTTTCTCTAAATGAACGATACCCGTTTGCTTCAGTGCATCCTTTACGATTTGAAAATCTTGCTCTTGATCAAGCTCCAATAGTTTTTTATGGGGTGTTCTTCCCATACTCACTAAATCATGCACTGTAAAATCGAATAAGACCGGTGTTTCTTGACTCACAACTGCTAGATTTTTAGCTATATTTTTACTCGATTGCTTTAGAATATCTTGTTCATTTAATAACACTGTTCCACTTTCTGGTTTTAACAAACGATACATATTCTTTAATAGCGTTGACTTCCCACTACCATTAGGACCGATCAACCCAACAAATTGCTTGTCCTTTATTTGAACATTTACTTCATGTAATATGCGTTCATCAGAAATGGAGAATGATATTTGTTTCGCTTCTAATGTCATATATTTTTAATCTCCTTCACCGAAAGAATAATTGTTACGACGTAGCAGCCAAATGAAAAATGGACCTCCGCAAAAAGCCGTGATAATTCCTATCGGCATTTCCTCAGGGGCAATTAATATTCGAGCAAGTGCATCAGCCCAAACTAAGAAGATCCCCCCTAATAATGCGCTAATCGGTATGACATACTTATGATTTGAACCTACAATTAGCCGTACAATATGTGGAATGATTAAACCAACAAACCCAATTGAGCCACTTACAGCAACCAGCACACCCGTTAATAATGATACTAATAAAATAAGCTGTATTCGAAATTGTTGTAAGTTAACCCCTAATGTAACTGCTGCTTCTTCTCCAAGAAGTAATAAATTTAAGCTGCGATAGTTGAGCCATAACAAGGCAAATACTACAATAAAAATGACTGCAGGAATTACAAGAATACTCCATTTCGCACCTGCTAGGCTTCCTAGCATCCAAAACATGACTGCCTTCATTCCCCCCTCTTGCTTCGACAGCATTAAGATAAAATTTGAAATAGCAGATAAAATAAATGACACCGCCATCCCTGAAAGTAAAAGTCGAAAGACGGACACTCTACCGCCAACATGTGATAAGAAGAAAACTAACCCCATTGCTGTGAGAGAGCCTAAAAAAGCTGATACGGACAGAGCATAAACGCCCAGAAATGAAAAGGCACCTAAAATGATGACAGCCGTGGCACCAACCGTCGCTCCAGAAGAAATCCCTAAAATATATGGTTCTGCAATTGAATTACGAACGAGTGCCTGAATAGCTGCTCCTGCAATTGCCAAGCCTGCTCCGACGATAGCAGCGAGTAATACACGCGGAGCCCTTATTTGCCAAATGATAATTTCCTGTGAGCGACTCCAATCTTGTACGATTGAGCTTTGTATAATAGGGATTTTAGAAAGGATAACCTTCCATACATAAAGTGGTGTAACGGAAACCGATCCAACCATAATTGCAATTGTCATTGAAATTATAAGTACTAGAAAAAGGGTCATTGAAAGTAACATAAATTTTCTATTCATCTGTTTATTAACTCCTAATCATTAAACATCAATTTCACCAAGCCGTAATTGTAGCTGATGCTTCGCTAACATTAGCAGAACGAAGATAAATGAAAGAAAAAAGGGTATTCCATACACATGCGCATGGAAATACCCTAGAATCAATTAAACCTCGGCATAATCGCGTCTTTCAGCGTGTGTTTGGACACCCGCTTAAAGAAGTTAAACATAGTTAGATTATCTTCTACTATTGTCCGTAATCGCTTTCATCCTCGTGGGCATTACAGGAATTATAACTAAATGGCAGGTCTCCTGACTTCGAATCAATGCACCTATGATTGCCTTCCCATCCTAGAACAGTGGCTAAGTCATCATAGAACTCCTCGTTACAGTTGCGGGACAGTGTCGGATTTGCACCGACTTCCCTTTTAAGTGACACTTTGTAAAAGATGTCACACCATTAGCATCGAATAATTTAAAATTATGACAATTCTATCATATATTTCAATAGTTAGTCTATACTATCAATCATTTATCAAGTTAAAAAACACCTTTACGTTAACCGGAAATAACAATCAAGTTGACACAAAAACTTTATTTTTTTACACTATTATTATCAACTTTACTTTTTAGGGGTGAAATAATGACAACCGTTGTGGAACATACACATCAAAAATTAAGAACAGTAGATATTGCATACATTGGACTATTTTCAACATTAATGATGATAGGAGCTAATATTACGTCCATTGTACCTTTCATGGTTGTAGGCGGCGTACCGATCACATTGCAAACATTTTTCGCTATTTTAGCGGGACTTATTCTCGGTAGTAGAAAAGGGGCTCTCGCTTGTACTGTTTATATGTGCATCGGTTTAGCAGGCGCACCTGTATTTGCACGATTCAGCGGTGGCTTTGGACAAATTTTAAGTCCTACATTTGGTTTCATTGTCTCTTTTATATTAGCTGCATTTGTCGCAGGGCTTATTGTAGAACGCAGTGGAACGAAGAAAAGCTATATAGTTGCTGCATTAGTTGCAACTGCTATTAATTATTTACTAGGGACAAATTGGATGTACTTTGCCTATAAGCTATTGGCTAGTGCGCCTGATGCTTTCACTTATAAAATAGCATGGCTTTGGATGATGCCTCCTTTGCCAAAGGATATTATTTTAGCTATATTCGCGGGTATTTTTGCATACCGTCTTCAAAAGGTATTAAAAATAATTCCAATTAAATAAAGAGATAAAAAAACTGTCCAAAAGTATATAACATACTTAATTGGACAGTTTTTGGTTCATCACCAAAAGTTGTAAATGACTTTTGTTAAAACGTTTATAGTTGATTGTAGTGTAGACTGGGCGACTCCTCGGGGATCAGCGATAGGGGAACGAAAGCTAAAAGCATCACATCCTGTGATAACGCTTTCGTGACCAACATCGTGTTGGCCCGAGACCCTGCAGCGAAGCGAAGCGGCTCATCGAACGCCCCCAGGAAGCTTTACTCTGTGCGAAAGCAGCGTCAGCAACAAAGCGCCCAGTCGGAACGGAAATCATCCACACGTTTCGGTGCTGATTCCAGTTTTTTATTTTTAAACGTATGTTTTCATCCAGTTTAAGAAGTTAGCAATAACTACATCTAGGAATTTAATAGTACCCTCATCTGTTAAATTGCCTTCAGCATCAAATTTAGTGTGTACTGCGCCGATATAAACATCATTACCACTAAGCAATGGTGAATTTACTCCAGGTGAGAATAAAATATCTCTTAAGTGTAATTGTGCTTTAACAGTACCTAAATTACCCATTGATGCGCCCATCATGAATGATGGCTTGCCAATCATTACTTTATCAACGCGAGATAACCAATCGATGGCGTTAACCATAACACCTGGCACTGTACCATTATATTCTGGAGTCAGCCAAAGAACGGCATCCGCCTCTTTTACTTTTGCTTTAAAATCTAATACTGTTTGCGGTGCTTCATTTTCGATATCTTGGTTATACATTGGTAGGTCATTTAAGCTTAATACTTCAAGATCTAATTTCTCCGCATAACGCTTTTGAATAAATTTCGCTAACTGCAGATTATAAGATTCTTTACGGATACTACCTACGATTGCTACTACTTTCACAATATTTCCTCCTAAATGTGCATTACTTTATTATTTGGATCATCACCAAAACGTGTGGTTGATTTCCGTTCCGGCTGGGCGCTTTCCTGGGGGCGTCCGATGAGCCGCTTCACTCGCGATGCTCGCTCCAGGGTCTCATCTGTGACGCTAATCCCCAAGAAGTCGCCCAGCCTCCACTCCAATCAACTTATTTACATAGTATACGCTTTAACAAAAGTAACCCACAACTGGCCACAAACCTACCATTTGTGAAACTCCCTATTTTATACAGCTTCTTTTAATAATAGGTTGCAAATTCTTCAACTGGTTTACGATAACCACGCAAGCGACGACTACTTTCTTTTTCCTTACCAATTGTAATCATTAGCGCAATTTCTTGTGTTTCCGGAACATTAAAAAGGGCTCTCATTTGTTGCTGATCAAAGCCAATCATTGGACATGTATCCCATCCACGATTTTTGGCTGCCAACATAAATAACATAGCTGAAAGTGAAGCGTTACGAATGGCTTCCGCTTTCTTAAACTCCTCGCCGCGCTCTTCATAAAATTTTGTATTTTCTTCGACAAGATTTTCTAACTCACAAGCATTAATAATGCCTAAGTCTACCATCCCTTGACTAAGGTTAGCAGTATTTTTATAGGCTTCTTTATCTCCTAAAACAAGTATAACCGCTGAGGCTGAGTGCACTTTATACTGCCCATATGCCGCTTCTCTTACTTTTTCTTTTTTTTCTTCATCTAAAACAACGATGTAATTAGTATGCTGTAAATTAAAGGCAGATGGAGCAAGTTTGACATCCTCCAAAATGGGACGTATATCTTCTTCGCTCATTTTAATGCCCTCTATAAAATTATTCACAGAACGACGCTTATCTATTACCTTTGCAAATTCCATCCAATTGACCTCCAATCATTTTCTTTCAAAAATATGTAATTTCCATTCAGCGAGGCTTGTGTTTCTCTACTGAATGGAATTAAAAATATTACTCTTATTCTTTATCGAACGTAATCGTACTTCTTACAGTGTCTATAGGACGAACAAGCTCTTCAATTTGTGCACGCTTTGGCTCTAAAAACGGTGGCAACGATAACTTTTCACCTAATGTTTCATAAGGCTCATCCCCCATAAATCCTGGACCATCAGTAGCTAGCTCAAATAAAATTTGTGGTGCAACTCGCGCATAAAGTGATTCAAAGAAGTGACGGTCTACATAACCCGAAGTATTGAAGCCAAAGCTTTCAAATCGTTCAGTCCATTCATCTAATACAGCGCGATCATCTACGCGGAATGCAGCATGATGTACTGTACCGAAGCCTTGACGAGCTACTGGTAAAACTGCGTTAAACTCTACAACGATTTGTGCACCGTTTCCGCCTTCACCAACCTCAAATAAATGGAAATCCTCTTCCTCTGCAATTTCTGTAAAGAGCATCACTTTTTCTAGCATTTCTTTGAAATATTTAAAATTAGCAACTCTTATAAAAACCGGACCTAAGCCTGTAATTGCATACTCAAGAGGAATCGGTCCATCTTGCCATGGAGTACCTGATGCAACGCCTGTATTGTTTTCATCAGAAATAAGTTGATATTGCTGATCATCAAAATCTACGAATGATAAAGTTTTCTTGCCAAATTGCTCTTGTATACCTGTATGTTTAACATTTAATCGATCAAAACGTTTTACCCAATAGTCCAATGCCGCATCTGTAGGCACGCGGAATGAAGTTTTGGAAATTTCATTAGTTCCATGCACACCTTTTGGGATGTTTGGGAAATCGAAAAATGTCATATCAGTACCAGCACTACCTTTATCATCTGCAAAGAATAAATGATATGTTTGGATATCATCCTGATTTACTGTTTTTTTCACTAATCGCATCCCTAATACATAAGTAAAGAATTTATAATTCTCTTCCGCACTACTTGTAATAGCTGTAACGTGGTGAATTCCTTTTAAATGATTCATTTTATGTTCCTCCTATTTATCTCGAATTCGAGATATATACGTAAAATTTTTTATTTTTCAACTGCGTTTAAACCAACCTTTTTTAAAGACAGGATCATTGTGTCCATCTCCTGTTGATCTAATACTTCAAAAATCTCATTAATTTTTTGTTCATGCTTTGGAAATATTTCTTCCATCAACGTTTGTCCTTCATATGTTAATAAAACATATGTGACACGACGATCCTTTGGGCAAGCTCGTCGATACACAAAACTTTTTTGTTCGAGCTTATCAATAACATACGTAATACTACTGCTTGCAATTAAAATTTTCTTTCCAATCACTTGAATTGGTTGCTCACCATGGTGATATAAAAACTCAAGTACTGAAAATTCGGTTTGATTTAAATCGTATTGAAGTAAATCTCTCTTTGTTGCATCCTGAATCGTTTGATACGCCCGGAACAAGACCGTAAAAGCTTTTAAATTACGATTGTTTTCCTTCATACGACTCCCTCTTCTCATTTACTTCGAATTAATTTATCTTTAATTCGAGATAATAATAACATATAAAATTATTAACGGCAATCCTTTTGTTTTACTGTAATCATCAATTATGCCTCGTCATATTTGTAACTGCCGTTTCGCTTTCGGTACAGAAAACAACTGCTGAAAGAAGTTAAAAAGGGCATCCCCTAAAATAGGAGATGCCCCTTCATATATCGATTACTGATTAATAGTAGTAATGGCGGCCGTTGTCTTCCTCATTAATAGCCTTTGCTAGACGAACTGTAGAAATCGCCAAATCTGCATACGTCACTTTCCCAGTAGCATTGAATTTATTTTGCTGTCCATCAATTAGACCCATCGCACTTGCTAAAGCAATATAACCTGCGTATTCCTGTTTAATTGAGCTTGCATCAGCGAAGTTTAATTTGTAAATGTCACTATGCTTAGCAGCACTCTCTAAATTTAATATACGTACTAACCATTCTGCAAGCTCTTGACGAGTCAATTCTTTATCTACTGCAAATTGATCCGCAGGTTGTATAATATTCATGCCTACAGCTTGTTCAACGACTCCATATAATGGATGCTTTTTGTCAATGTTATTAAAGGATTGCTTCTCGTCACCTCTTCCATAAGGACCAAAATCATAATATCCGTATGTTAATGATTTAACTAAAATTTTCAAAGCTTCGCCCTTGTTTACAGCTGTATCAGCGTTAAAGTTCGCTGGGTCTTTAACTTCTAATACATTTTGTTGTAGTAAATAATTTAATTCTCCTCCAGCTGTTGGATGTGAAATAGCTGGTTTTTCTTTGGCATCATCAACATCTTGAAGCCATTTACCAGTTGTTGCATCAATACTATTGAATAAGCTTCCATCATAAACTGGAGAGTATACTAAATCATAGTGATGTTTATCCTCTCCATCCTGTTTTGCATACTGAAGCTCCAAGCCTAGCCCCTTATTGAACGTTTCTTTTGCTTTATCAGCAGGAATAGCTTTATTCACAGCTGGCCAATTATCAATCTTGTGATTACTAATATTTAATGAACTTAATTTCCCATCTGCACTAATACCTACAGAAATTTCATCCCCTACTACAGCAATACCATTGACAATACGTGGGAAGGAGAAGTAATAACGTTTACTATCTTTATCATATATTGTTTCTTCTATTGGTTTTGAATAGTTATGAAGATAGGACGGAGCCCACTCTTTTAAGTAGTCTATCGCTTTTGCTAAAGCAGCTTCTTTTGCGATCGGTTCAACTTTCTGATCTGTCTCCATGAAATCTCTACGTATATCCCAGTAGTCTGTAATCTCACCCGTTGCCTTGTTCACTTCGAATGATGCGCCATAGCCACTATTTGCTAAATGATACATATAATTCACTGAATAAATTGTCTCACCATTGTCATTTTCTCTTTCATTAACCGACTCAATTTGTAGCTTCACTTTGTCTGAATCAACTTTCAAGAAAGACTTAGCTAACTCTTCAACTTCTGCTACTGTAACGTCCTTCTTTCTAGGTTCAAGTGGTTGCGATGCCAGTTTTTCTACACCTTTTGCCGTTGGTACTTGAGAAGTAAAACCATTTAATGTATGCCACTGCCCATTTAATGCATGCACACCCGTGAAGTTTGTTGGTGGCATATACACAAGCTTCGCAATAGATTCGCCTGTTTGGTAGTTATAATCCACCATATAGCGTAAATCTACTGACAAATTTTCGCGAACTTGTGCAAGTATATCTGATTCATTCTTTTTCTGATCTACATTATCAAATGTTGCCTTACTAGTTGACTCAGTATTACGATACATACTTACAACTTCACCATTTGCTAGAACAGTAATATTGAGATTCTCATTACTTAATGGTACACCATTATGTGTTGGCGAATAATTGAATGAATACGTAATTGGTTCAGATAAAGGTCTACTAAAACTAAAACCAAAATCACCAAACCAATCGTCTTCACGAAGCTTGTAATTTGCAGTATTCGGCAATTTCTTTAAGAAGTCTTGGGCAATTTTCTTTGCCTCAGCCTCTGAATACTTCACTGGATACAATGCATCCGCTATATTGGCAGGTTGATAGTGGAAATATTCTAATTCTAAATTTTCGCCTTTAAACGTAAAATCACCAAAAACATCTTTGCCATTGATTGTCTTTTGGAAGCTTAAGTCATAGCGTATTGTAGCATCATCATTAAAGTAATGCGCTTCCCCCATTGAGAAATCTTTCTCTGATACAAATTTGAACTTGCCTGGGAATAATGTATTCAATTGCTTAATAAGCTCACTTTTTGTAACCTTTGTTTCTGTTGAAGCTACTTGGATTGCAACTCTCTCTTGTGATTCTTTTACATTTGCTGAAGCTTGTGCCATTGGCGAAATTACACCCACTGAAAATGCAGTAGACGCTAGTATGATACCTAACTTTTTGAATTTATCCAAAATATACCTCCTAAAATATCATTTACCATTATTATAATATATATTTCCATAAATGGAAATGTCATTTCCAGATAATTAATATTTATTAGAAAAGGGAATGAGCTCCTTTTGCAGAGAAAGTATTTACTCCTTAAGATTCTCATTTCTTTACTACATCAAAATTTGATCCGATCAATAGCCAATTTTGCGGGAACGGTAGACCTAATTTCCAGTAGCCCACTCCTCTAAGGTTGTACCTTTTGATTAAATTGAACTTCGCTTGAATAGATCTTGCATCCTCGAACCAAACCACATGTGCTCTACCTTGCTCATCATAGTATTCAAAGAACGGAGCTTGAGATCTCAAATCAAACTGAATAGCGGCATTATATTTTTTAGCAATCTCAATTGCTTTTTGTGGACTAATTGCTTCTGCATTCGGGCCCCCTTGTACAAAAGGCAATGTCCAGTTATATCCATATAAATTCTGTCCAAGTATAATTTTGTTACGAGGTATCTCGCTTACTGCATATTTTACAACCGCCTCTACCTCGGGAAGTGGCGATACAGCCATAGGTGGCCCTGCAGAATACCCCCATTCATAAGTCATTAACATAACAAAATCCACTATTTCTCCATGTGCTTTATAGTCATGCCCCTCCGTCCATGGACCACGCTCACTAGCACTTGTTTTTGGGGCTAGTGCTGTCGATACGGTATAGCCTTGTGGGTGGAATCGACTCACCGCTCTCCTTAAAAAATTGTTATACGCTTCTCGTTGATCGCCCGGCAAATTCTCAAAATCGAAATGAATATCTTTAACGCTTCCTAAACGCTTTGCCTCTTCAAGAATATTACTAAAAAGCAAATCCTGTACTGCTGTACTTTGAAAAATATCTCGCGCTAAATCACCGCTAAAACTAAAATTCTCCAAATTTGAGACAACCATCGCTAGAGAAGCTCCTGTATCATTAGCAATCTGCGTCACCCCTTGACTCGGGGGACTCTTAAGCGTTCCATCCCGCCTTGCCTCATAGCTAAATAAAGCTAGATACGTTAAAAACGGACCCGCTTCTCTTGCTTGGCTCAATAATGCCTCACTAACGAATGTCCCTCTCGGCTCTAAATACGCCAATGTTTCAGCTTTTGTTTTTGGTTGAGGTGGAATATAAAGTCGCATACCAATCGATAAAGGCTGACTCGGACTAATATTATTGACTTGAGCAAGTGTTAAATAATTAATGCCAAAGCGTTGGCCGATTGAATATAAACTATCCCCTGACTGAACATAATAAAAATTTCCGACAATCGGTATTACAAGCGCTTGCCCGACAACTAATCGATTCGGTTCAGGAATTTGATTGGCATCTACAATACTTTGAACTGTTGTCCCATACGCCTGCGAAATACCCCATATGGACTCCCCTGCCCGTACAACATGTATTTGAATGACAGTGCCTCCTTCTTGCTTGATAAAATTACACCTATAAAGCTTATGAATTAGAAAAGGAAAAGATGTCATTACTCAGTAAGCACAGATTCCCTAAAACAAAAAAAAGATCCATCGCTTGTTACAGCGACTGAACCTTATTACCATTAATTTTTTTATAGTATTTATGACACGCTCGATAATAGAATATGAATAGAAAATAAGCAAACAACTGAAGTATAGAACCTATAAAATGAACATTTTCTCGCATACTTGTATCAACATTTATTGAAAATGCCTGTATGACAAAACCGCAAAGCATAAATGCCATGAATTTCTGGTATGTTTTAAATGTTTTAACTTCAAGAGGTTTATTATTATGAATGTGTAATAATAATTGAAAAACCCAATACATGAAGATGATGAATAAAAATTGCATAAACTGTACACCAATTTCACCTAGTATACTATGTCCTAGCCATTGACCTAGCTCTAAGAAAAATGTCATTACCGCCAAAATAATAGCGGAGTTTTTCGACCAACGCTTTAAATTATGGAACGTTGGCAGTAAGTGAATACCATATGCAAAAAATATATATCCAATAAAATCTGGGAACATATCCGGTAATCCGAAAAAACTTGAATCTACAAAAACAAAGCATACCCCGTTAAATAAATGATCGTAAGGATTTTTCATTATTTCATACCCCTCTCATTTGTTTTCATCAAATAGTTACCATGTTCCTGTTGAATTTCATCTAAATAGTACTGCTTACTCGTATAATCGTAGGATTCGCTATAGCTTGGTTGTACAATAGGTTCATCCATATTTTGATGCTCTGCATAAACTAGGTTCCCTACCCATGCCAAGAAAGACAAAGAAAATGTCATGTAGACAAGTCTTCCCTTCGTAAGCCCTTTGTAATAAACGAACAAAATAAACAATGAGAGCGTAAGCATGAGGAACATACACACTATATTAGTAAGATCTTTTTCCGGATTGATAGTTAACTGTGCTGCATTTTTCAAATGGAACGATTGTCCTGTACCCATGCTGAATACAAATAGAAGAACAACTAGCGTCACTGGAACGGTTAGTATGGTTGCGATAGTAAATCTTTTTGTCTTTTTTATATGAGTCATTTCGAGTTCTTGACGTAATTGATTTGAGAAATCTATATCTGGATCTTTATCAGGGCGTTTTTTTAGTGCGTCAACTAAATCGTAATCACGTTCTTCCATCAATCATCCCTCCCAACCTTTTTTCGAAGCCTTGCCATTGCTCGGTGAAAATCAACACGTACCTTGACTTCCGAGATACCTATTATCGCTGCTGTTTCTTGTATCGTGTAGTCTTTTAGCATTCTGCAAATAATGATTGTCCGATCATGTGATTTTAATGTCATTAATGCTTCTTGTACTGCCTGCCATTGCTCATTTTTCTCCACAATCTCTAAAGGCTTTGGTACTTCCTTCAAGACGGGCTGCCAGCTAAGTTTTTCTGTTAATAAACGCTTTATTTTCTGCCTTCTATGTATATCTACTGCTGTATTCCGTGCGATTGATAAGAGCCAAATTTTCACTTTATCTTTATCCTTCAAATTATGTAACTGCTTCATCGCCTTAAAAAACGTTTCTTGTGTAATATCCTCTGCCTCTTGTTTGCTATTTGTATAATAAAGCGCAAAATGATACACATCACGATGATAACAATCGTACAAATGTTCAATTTTTAATATATCCTGACGCAAAACTTCACCCCACTTTCTACACTTACAAATAAGTCGTCGCAACTAATTATTTGTTACACTTTTTCAAATTATTTTCACAACTAGCGTAAAACACCTCGTTGTAAATATTAATCAGGTTGGTAGTGTCAATTCCGAGGCAAGCCATTCTAAAATGGATATGCGTAGTGTTATTGTGGAGGAATTAGCGAAGTTATTCCCGTCTGGGCGATGTCCAGTCTCCACTACAATCAACTATGTATCTTCTGGCATGTTGCTCTTTTTATATTTTGTCTTTTAAACAATAAAATGCCCTCCAACGATTATGGAGGGCATAGGCATAAACTACCCATTAAAGCCTTATTGGTGAAACAAAAAATCAGTGGAAGATGTGGACCCCACTGATTAAAGTTACACTTTATTGTACATCTGATTTAATCATCTCAAATAATAACGGCACGTTCGTTCCGCGTTGTAACGAATTACAGCCCTCCATTAAAAATGACCAGCTCATTTTCATTTTTTCTTTATACGAAAGCTCTGCATTAACTGGAAGATAGTCTTTTAAAAACTCTTCTATAGAACTCGATAAATTGTCCATAAATTCATCTGCCTTTTGCACCTTTTCCGTTGCTATTTCATTGCGCTCATTCCATAGTACATGCTCTAAGTTTGTAGAAAAATAAAATAGCTGGTACGGTATTCTTAATCGCTGAATGCTAAAATGATCATTCGCCACAAGGATTTTGGCATTATTCGCCTTCATTTCATTGCGTTGCTCGATTTGTTCCTTACGCTTCTCAGTTTTCACCAATATTGCATCTTCTGTATAGTATAGTTTTTGCTCAATATCTTCCTTTACTTTGACAAATTCGGGGTCAATAAAACAACCGTCTGCATCGGTAATATGAACAACAGCAGTTAAATCCTTCGCTAAAAACTTATACTTTTGCAAATAGTTCTGAATCACTCGCGTAACGCTATTTTTAATATTAGGTATCCGTTTATTGGCATCCCACTTCGTTAAAATATCTTCCCGTTGTACATCAAAGCGAATCGTAGAATTTGCAAAATGTTCATCTAGATAATCCTCTAAAACAATTTGCTCCGTCTGCCCCTCTACAATAATTAAAAGAACTTTTTTAGTCATGCTGGACACCCGCTTTTCTAAAGGCACGCTTAATTTTAAATATCTTCGTTTCTTTATAAACCTCTTCATCCTGTCCGCCCAACTGGATTGCACGTAAATAAACATCTCGAGCATTATTTACCTCTTTAATACCTTTTAGCTGCATATAACGACGTTCCTCGTTCGTTGTCGTAAACCATAAGTTTTTAATAGCAAGCACCTCTAACACGCGTAAATTATGAGACGTAAAAATAAGCTGGCCTTTTCCGTCCTCATCAATCACTGTTAACAACTCGCCTAATAAATATTCAAAAACACCAGAATCTAACTCATCAATTACTACACAAGCATTCGGGTTATTATAAACGGCAATGAGCACACTGAGTACAGAAATAATTTTCAAAATCCCTTCTGACTCTGTTCTTAGTGGTAATTCGCGCTCCCCTCGCTGTGATAAAAATTCAAAACGGACCCCTTTTTCTCCATTATCCATCGTTTGTTTTGTAATGACATTAATCTTAATAGTTAGACCCGGAATAATCGCTGATAATACACGATTACTTTGTTCTATTACTTCACATAACACATTAAACGTATCCTCTGGCAATAACGCTGGTCCTTTCAAATTGTAAGGGATAGAACCTCGAGTTTTTTCTAGATGGATACTAAATGGCATGCTGCGCTCCTCAAATAATGGTGCGATATTTTGATTATTAACAACATGTAGATCTCGATTAAAATCTATTGCTAAATTATGAAGTAATTGCATTTCTAGCTCTGACAATCTGTCTTGTAATAATGGCTTTAAATCTTTGTGAAAGATAAAGGACGTATATTGTTTTTTAGATAGTTGATGAATGACTAGTAATTGGATACGCGTTTTTTCATTCATATCAGAAAGAGTAGCTTTACGTAGTTGTATGTCTTCCTCTGTAACATTAATTAGAATTTTTGAACGCTTACCTTTCTCATTCTCTCTGTAAGCTATACGTTCAACCGTTGTGTACAGTCTGTTTTGATCTTCTTGTAACTCTACGTAATAATTAAGAAAAAAAGTGCCAAATGGATTTTCTACAAGAAACTCAAACTCAATACTTGCCGTATCCTCTCCTGCCATAATTAATCTCTTTTCTTGAGACGGTAATTTTATTTCAGTAATCCAGCCGGAGATCAGTGCCTTTAACAAGCCAAATGCATCAACAATAGTTGTTTTCCCTGAACCGTTTTGTCCGTATAAACCTACAACGTTAGCCTTAAAAAATGTCTCAAAATTCACCGTTAAAACAATTTCGCCATGTCGTACATTTCGTAAATTTTGTATCTTAATTTTCTTGATTTTTATAATGGCCATTTATCTAAACATCCTTTAAATGATATTTTCTTCTATTATAATTAATTTTGATATATTTTATAACATTTTCTACTTTAACGAATTATATCTTTATCGAATATGTACCTATTTTAATGCCAACAACGATCATAATAGAAGGCATATGTAGAGAGGAAAAGTGAAGAAAGATGTGTTTCATTAGCCAATCCGTATTTAAATCTCGACGATATTGTTATTAACATTCCGTTTTACCTGGTTCCGAAAAAAGCAAAAAACCACTTCTCAAATTGAGAAGTGCTTTTATTAGCTAGAGCTGTAGGTTACATCATTCTTGGCATGCCGCCCATACCAGACATAGCTGGCATTGCTGATGCTGGTTCTGGAATATCTGCTACTACTGCTTCTGGTGTTAAGACAGAACATGAAGTAGTGTTATCTATTCTACTGAATCCTCACATTCAACTGCTAGTATATCTACGTAGTAATTTGGTGGATTTTTAGTAATTAATTATGATAACAGACTGGTAAATGGCGTACAAATAGAAAATTTCTCTCATTAATGAGTGCCATCATATAAATCATATTTTAAATTGTGTTCTACATACTGTGCTTCTTCCTCGGGCGATAGCAAACGAATTGCTTTCCCTGAATTTCTTGATTCATCGCCACCTTGAAGTTGCCATATGGAATTGTGTTCGTCAACGGCGTTTGAAAAATCACCTTCCGACCATCTTTCCAATATTGAAATATAAAGTTCTTTATATTTATAATTGCTTTTTTGGGAAATTTCCAACAATCGGCCAACTTTTTCTTGTGTTATTTGTTCATGACCCCATTTTACTTCAGCTTCAACCTTTTGGTGAGACATGCTGTGAATGGCTTCGTTCACTTTGTGTTCTATTAAGTTGTCAGGATAAAGCAACTCTTCTTTTGTAACAGTTTTACTTTCAAGAATTACTCCATTATGTTCAACAGTTGCTTTTTCTTTTTCAGGAACAGGTTTCTCCATTTGTTCAGTGAATTTGATGTAACCAAAAATCCCACCAAAAATGGCCATTATTACAATAATGACGATAACCGATTTTGTTTTTCTCTGCATATTATTAAACCTCACTTATAATTTGTATTCATTATGAAATTTGGTTTATTTTATGTAATTTGTTTAATAATAACAGAAGATTGAAACGAGGTACAATAGGTACTTACCGTTTTAGAGAGCACCTGTTCCGAAGTGTTTAATAAACACATCAAGCCAAAATCGTGGGTGGCTAGCATTTTGCTAGGTACATAACGTTTCGTTCGAATTTCGCCAACTTGTCCGTAATCGGCATCGTTTCTTTCCTTCTTGTTTTCCCAAAGATTGATATTGACCTATTTGCGAAATCAACATTGCTCCATTGCAAATTACAAATTTCACCTCTCCTAATAACTGTGCCAAGAATCAACACAATGATTAAGTAGTCACGATATGCCATGTATGTTTTCTCACGTCTTTTGATACGTCTATAGAAATTGAGCATTTGTTTAATCTGTTCGTCCGTAAAAACTTCAACTTTAGTATCCTGTTTTTGCATTTTGACCTTATGTGCAGGATTTTTCGCAATGACTTCACATTCAATCATGTAATTCAAGAACGCTCGTATTCTCAAAATTTTGGTATTAATTGTGCTTGGTTTATCACCTTTTTCTTGGCAAACAATCAAATGTTGTCGGACATGATTATAAGTAATATCCTCAACATTTATTACTTGGTTCTAAGTGCAATAATCAATGAATTTGCCTAAAAGCGTTTTGTAGTTTTGAATATTTGCTTTGCTCGTGTTTTTAAATTTCCTATCATCTAAAAAGTCTTGATATGCAAATTTAAGCAACAAAAAAAACCACTCCTCTTGTTTACCGAGAAGTGGTTTTTGTTATTGAAATTAATTATTTACATAACTGCTTCACAAATTGGGTGAAAAATAGTAGTAACTATTTCACAAGATGAAGGAGAAAAACCCTTACATCATTCCTGGCATGCCGCCCATACCAGACAAATCTGGCATTGCTGATGCTGGTTCTGGAATATCTGCTACTACTGCTTCTGTTGTTAAGAATAGAGCCGCTACAGATGCTGCGTTTTGTAGAGCTGAGCGAGTTACTTTCGCTGGGTCTACTACGCCCGCTTCGATCATGTTTACCCATTCGCCTGTCGCAGCGTTGAAACCTACACCAATTGCTTCACGTTTTAGACGATC
The DNA here is from genome assembly GCF_058791335.1 of Lysinibacillus sp. EB271-A1-10B. Classification (NCBI taxonomy): domain Bacteria; kingdom Bacillati; phylum Bacillota; class Bacilli; order Caryophanales; family Bacillaceae; genus Lysinibacillus; species Lysinibacillus sp. EB271-A1-10B. The sequence goes on along the minus strand of NZ_JBYTDL010000024.1, from coordinate 12,098 downwards.
CACAATAATTGAGCCTTCAAGACCTGCGTTGTTTGCGATTTGACGTACTGGCTCTTCTAAAGCACGTAGAACAATTTTCACACCTGTTGCTACGTCGCCTTCTTCTGCATCCGCAACTTTTTCAACTGCTGCATATACGTTAAGAAGTGCAGTACCACCACCTGATACAATACCTTCTTCAACTGCTGCACGAGTTGAGTTTAGAGCGTCTTCAATGCGAAGTTTGCGTTCTTTTAGTTCTGTTTCTGTTGCAGCACCAACTTTGATTACTGCTACACCACCTGCTAATTTTGCAAGGCGTTCTTGTAATTTTTCTTTATCGAATTCTGAAGTTGTTTCAGCAAGCTGAGCACGGATTTGACCAATACGGCCTTCGATTGCATCTGCACCGCCAACACCTTCTACGATTGTTGTATTATCTTTTGTCACAACCACTTTTGCGGCGCGACCAAGTGATGTAATATCAGCTGATTTAAGGTCTAAGCCTAATTCTTCTGTAATTACTTGACCACCTGTTAAAATTGCGATATCTTCAAGCATTGCTTTACGACGGTCACCGAATCCTGGAGCTTTAACCGCTACAGCATTGAATGTACCACGAAGCTTGTTCACTACAAGTGTTGCAAGAGCTTCACCTTCAACATCTTCAGCAATGATTAACAGTGGACGACCTTGTTGTACCACTTGTTCTAATAATGGTAATACTTCTTGGATGTTTGTAATTTTTTTATCAGTAATTAAAATGTATGGATTATCCAATACAGCTTCCATTTTATCTGTATCTGTTACCATGTAGTGTGATGCATATCCACGGTCGAATTGCATACCTTCTACTACATCAAGCTCAGTTGTGAAGCCTTTAGATTCTTCAATTGTAATAACACCGTCGTTACCCACACGTTCCATTGCTTCTGCAATTAATTGTCCTACTTCATCATCAGCAGCAGAGATGGCCGCAACTTGTGCGATTTCCTCTTTGTTGCTTACTGGACGAGAAATAGCGTTTAATTCTGTAAGTGCTGCTGCAACTGCTTTGTCAATCCCTTTACGAATGCCTACAGGATTTGCACCAGCTGTTACGTTTTTTAAGCCTTCACGAATAATTGCTTGAGCTAATACTGTTGCAGTTGTTGTACCGTCACCAGCGATTTCGTTCGTTTTAGAAGCAACTTCCGCTACTAATTTTGCACCCATGTTTTCGTATGGATTTTCTAGCTCGATTTCTTTTGCAATTGTTACACCATCATTTGTAATAAGTGGTGAACCGAATTTTTTTTCTAAAACTACGTTACGACCTTTTGGCCCTAGAGTAATTTTTACTGCGTTTGCTAATTTATCTACACCTTGTAGCATTAATGCACGTGCTTCTTCTGAGAATTTAATATCTTTTGCCATTTGAATTTACCCTCCTGGAATGGAATATTCGTTAAGCTTCATCAATATATTTATAAAAATTTCGCCATACTGTCATTGTCACTAATATGTTTTTCGTGACAATCACTAGCAGTATTTACTTTAAAAGGAATTCTCACCAAAACGTGTGGTTGATTTCCGTTCCGACTGGGCGCTTTGTTGCTGACGCTTCGCTTTCGCACAGAGTAAAGCTTCCTGGGGGCGTCCGATGAGCCATTGATCCCCAAGGAGTCGCCCAGCCTCCACTCCAATCAACCTATTTATACATAGTAGACGTTTTAAAAAATGTCATCCACAACGTTTGGTGATGAATCTTTAAAAGTATTAATTTATTCAATAATCGCAAGAATATCGCTTTCGCGTAAAATTAGGTATTCATTACCTTCATATTTAACTTCTGTACCAGAGTATTTAGAGAAAATAATGCGGTCGTCAACTTTAACGTCAAGCTCTACACGTTGTCCGTTCTCTAATATACGACCTGTCCCAACTGCTACAATTTTACCTTCTTGTGGCTTTTCTTTTGCAGAGTCTGGCAGTACAATACCGAATGCAGATTTTTCTTCTACCTCGATTAGTTCGATTACAATACGATCTCCTAGTGGTCTTAACAAGTGAAACAACCTCCTATTAATTAATTATAAGATTAACTCTATTAGCACTCTACCCATACGAGTGCTAACACAATTATTATGATAATCAATCACACTTTTTTTTGCAAGTCAGAACTTCGAAAAATTTTGTTTTCTTTCCATATTCCTCTACAATAGAAAGGTAACATAATGAATGGAAAGGATTTTGACTGTGAACAATTCTACAAAAATAAGTAAGCATAAAAAAACAGCCCTTTATGTTTTAGTGATTTATATCGTCATGCATCTATCAGGGATATTGCTAGCAAAGCCGTTTCACAAGCTTATTATGAGTACAACTGGTTTGCCTAGCGAGCAAGCTGCTCCTCTTACGCAAGGTTGGTATATTGCACTTAGCTTTGCCACTGCGTTAATTCTAAGCTTAATCCTAACATCTCGCGATAAAGCGTTTTGGGATATTTATAAAGGGAAGAAAGAAACGATACCACTGTCAATTATGTGGGGAATTATTGGTTTCTTCTTAGTTTTCTTTGGCCAAATGATTGGCGCAGCGATCGAAATGGCCATATTCGGTATCCAAGGTGGATCGCAAAACACAGCTGATATTGTAGCTATTGCAAAAGGTGCTCCTATTGCGATATTAGCGATAGTTGTTTTTGGACCAATATTAGAAGAGTTCGTCTTCCGTCGTGTTATTTTTGGATCGCTTGTCCAAACAACTAATTTCTGGATAGCCGGTATAGTAAGCGCCATTTTCTTTGCCCTTATTCATATGGACTTCTCACATATCTTGCTTTATACAATTTGCGGATTGATCTTTGCCTTCTTATATCACAAAACAAAACGCATTTGGACGTCCATTATCGCCCATGTCATGCTGAACGGTTTTGTGACACTTGTACAATTGTATGCAGAACCATTGCAAAAGTTTCTTCAAGAACTAGAAAAAATGCAATAAAAATCAGCGGGTGTTTGGACACCCGCTGAAAGAAGTTAAATTTAACTGTATCTATCACGACGAAAAAGCTCGATGCTACTAATTAGCATCGAGCTTCTATTATTATTGATTCAATTCTTCGATTTGACGTCTCTGCTGTTCAAGTGCCTCTTCTATCTGACGTTTTTGCTCAGCTTCTTGTTCTTCCTTCATTCGCATTTCCTCTGATTTTAAGTATTTCTTATAACCAATACGAGAAATCATAATGCTAATTTCATAAAGAACAAACAACGGTACTGAAACCATTAAGTGCGAAGCTAATTCAGGTGGCGCGATTAGTGCAGCACATACAAATAAACCAAAGTATGAATACTTACGAATACGAATTAGTAACTCAGGAGATAAAATCCCAATACGTGAAAAGAACAAGACTACAATCGGTAATTGGAAAAGGAAACCAAAAGGTATTGTAAGCTTAAATAAAAACGAAAAATATTCATGTATACCAATTGTTTGTTGAATTTCTAAATCGTTTGATAAATTCATCATAAACTTTATGACATAAGGGAATAGTAAAAAATACGAAAAAGACAGCCCTGCTAAAAACAATAAAAATGAATACGGTATATAGCTTAAAGTTGCTTTTCGTTCTACGTCCCTTAATCCCGGGCTAATAAAAGCCCACAATTGATACATCAATACCGGTGAGGATAGGATAAATGCTATTAAAAAAACTACTTGGATATAAATTGCAAGTGGTGTTACTACATCAAATGCATGGAGCTCTATATTGTAATTCGCTCCAGTACTTTGAAGGTATTTAACAAGTGGCTTTGCAACAAAGAAGCCGCCAGCCATAGCTAGAACAAAGAAAACGGCAACAATGAAAAGCCGTTTTCTTAATTCTTCTATATGTTCAATGACAGTTAGATCTCTTGGATTCATTCCACAAACATCCTAACTTACTTATCTAATTCTTTCTTTTTCTTGTCATCATCATCTTCGTCGGCTAAACCTTTAGTAGCATTTTTGAATTCACGTAATGTTGAACCAAATGCTTTACCAAGCTCTGGTAACTTCTTAGGACCAAAAATTAGTAATGCGACAATTCCGATAATAATGAGGCTCATAGGACCAATACCACCCATTAAAGCCACCTCCTCTTTATATCCATCATTTTAACGCATATTTAGCCATTTTGCTAACTAATTATATGTGAAAGTTTTTCGTCATTCTCTCAATTTTATACATACTTCTATTGAACAGAAACTGTGAGCTATGCTATCAATTATACCTCAGTCTAATTACGCCCTAAGGCTTTAACTTCTTTCAATGGGCGTTTGTACACCCGCTGAAAGAAGTTAAATTATGTACAATGATCACTCTTCCTGATTACGAATTAAATAAATAAGCGCCTGCAACTCTACCGACAAATCGATTGTTAAAAGTTGCATTTTATCTGGTACTGTAATACGCTCTGGCGTAAAGTTCAAAATTCCTTTTGCGTTCATCACTGCTAATCTATCAGCCATTTTCTGTGCAGAGCGTGGTGAAACTGTTAAAATTGCAAGCTCCGCTCCATATTCCGCATATTTTTCTTCCAATAAGTCAGGGTGAAAAACAGGAATATTGCTAATCATTTTCCCTTCTTTTGGGGCCTTCGAGTCAAATGCAACAACGATATGAGTATTGTGGTTTTTTTGAAAATTATATTTTAATAAAGCACTACCTAAATTCCCTACACCAATTAACGCAACCTTAGTCGCTTCATGTTGATCGAGCGTTTGGCTAAAAAATTTTAAGAGATGCTGCACATCATAGCCATATCCCTTTTTCCCAAGAGCACCAAAATAAGAAAAATCTCGGCGAATAGTTGCAGAATCAATTTTCATCGCTTCACTTAGTTCCTTCGACGAAATGCGTTCCATGCCTTCTTGTGCAAAGTTTTGGATAAAACGATAGTAAAGAGGAAGTCTTTTCGTAGTGGCTTGTGGAATTTTCAATTCTTGTTTCAAACTTTTTCCTCCTTAAAATGTATCAAATTCTATTTATGATACAGGCTTTATATTTCTAAATTTATAATATTCACTGGAGGATTTTCCTTTAGTTAATGGCGCTTTTACGCCACTAAATAAAGGGAAATCGTTTCAATCTTACATGACAGCTTGGAATAAGTAAAGCATCGACATTGCAAGCCAATCGCTCATCCATTACACTAAGGAAGAATTGAGGTGTCATGAATGATTGTTTTACAGGTCAATCAACTATATAAATCCTTCCTTGCAGATGAAATTTTAAGTGGCGTAAAATTAGAAGTTCAACATCGTGACCGAGTTGCATTAGTAGGTCGTAACGGTGCTGGTAAATCCACTTTACTTAAAATTATTGCTGGTCAAATGTCATATGACTCTGGCGATATTATTATCCCGAAAGGTATACAAATTGGATACTTAGAGCAGCATGCTGGTTTAAACTCAACATTGTCGATTTGGGATGAAATGATGACAATTTTTGAGCCGCTTATTGCCCAAGAACAAACGCTACGATCATTAGAACAACAAATGGCCGACCCAGCTGTTTATGAAAATCCTACTTTATATGCAAAAATAATGTCTGAATACGATCATTTACAACATAATTTTAAGGATGCGGGTGGCTATCAATATGAATCGGATACACGTTCTGTGCTTCATGGTATGCAGTTTTATCCTGAGGATTACCAAAAGTCAATTAGCTCACTATCAGGGGGACAACGGACGCGGTTAGCACTTGCTAAGCTTCTTTTAAGTAAACCTGACCTATTAATCCTTGATGAACCTACTAACCATTTAGATATTGAAACCCTCTCTTGGTTAGAATCATATTTAAAGGGTTATGAAGGGGCTATTCTAATTGTTTCCCATGACCGCTACTTCTTAGACCAGGTTGTTTCCATTGTCTACGAAGTATCTCGTCATCGCGTCACAAAATATACAGGCAATTATAGTGCCTATTTAGATGAGAAAGCGAAAAATTATGAGCGTGATTTGAAGCTATATGAACGTCAGCAAGATGAAAAGGCCAAGCTAGAGGAATTTATTCAAAAAAATATTGCTCGTGCTTCTACTACTAAAATGGCACAAAGTCGTCGTAAAATGCTCGAACGAACAGAATGGATGGACTCTCCCGAAGGTGATGAAAAGTCAGCAAGCTTCGGTTTTACAATTGAACGCCAAAGTGGTAACGATGTATTATCTATCGATGACTTAACGATAGGTTATGCTGATAAGAAAATATCAAGCGGCATCACACTACGCACTTTCCGAGAAGACCGCATTGCACTTGTTGGACCCAATGGTGTTGGTAAATCCACTTTATTAAAAACCATTGTCAAAGATTTGCTACCATTCACTGGAGAGATTCGCTATGGTACAAATGTTCAGATTGGTTATTATGATCAAGAGCAGGCAAAGCTATCGAGCAATAAAAGTGTTCTAAAAGAGCTATGGGATGAATGGCCTTTAATGAATGAAAAAGATATTCGCACAGCGCTAGGCCGCTTCTTATTCAGTGGAGTTGATGTAGATAAAACCGTGTCGTCTTTATCTGGTGGAGAAAAAGCCAGACTTGCATTAGCTAAGTTGATGATGCAAAAGGCAAATTTCTTAATTCTTGATGAGCCTACCAATCACTTAGACTTAGATAGTAAAGAGATACTGGAAAACGCACTTATTGATTATCCTGGAACGCTCTTATTCGTATCGCATGACCGATATTTTATCAATCGAATCGCTACTAAAGTAATCGAACTGTCTGGTGATGGTTCCTTTGAGTACTTAGGTGACTATGATTATTATCTTGAGAAAAAACAAGAGCTAATAGAAATCGCCCAAATGAAGGCTGCTGCTCAGCCGCAAGCGCAAGCTGATGTACCTGAGAAGATCTCTACTTCTAAAATTGATAAAGAGGCTAAAAAACGAGAGCGTCAAATTAGACGCACGCTTGAGGAACTAGAAGAGAAAATGCAACAAGAAAATCTTGAAATAGCTCGCTTAGAGGAAGCTCTTTGCGATCCTGAGATTTTCACAGACCACGAAAAAATTACACAACTCCAGGATGAATTATCCACTTCTAAAGAACAGTACGAATTATTTGAAATGGAATGGCTGGAGCTAAGTGAAGAACTTGAAAATATTACCTTATAACATCCCCTACCGAACTTCTTTCTTTACATTGGGAGTATTGTAAAGCCATGTGCCTTGTCGCATGGCTTTTTACTTTACTCGTCTTCATTTTTCATATATATTGGTCAAGTGCTATTTTTCGACAAAAAATGCCCACAACTTTATACACACTATAAATCTAGTAATACCAACATATCAACAGACTTTTCCACATTGTCCACAATTCAAAAATATTTTATTCACATGATTCTGTGCAAAACAGGCTACTATATATTGAATAATCACAAGTTATGCACAAGTTATCAACATTTTGTGCATAAGTACGGATGTTCGCTCTTTTATTTTCGCCTTGCCTGTGGATAATTTTCTGAAAAATTTGTCAACTAATCAGATTTATATTTTCTTATGTCCACTGTTTTCTCAACATTTTTTTCACAAAAGCAAAAAAGAGGTGTTTTAGAATTAAATCTAAAACACCTCTTTCTGAAAGAATTTATACCCAGGATTTTAACTCCATTCCAGGACGACCGTTCATTGATAAATTGCCTCGAATAGTCATTTCAAACATAGGTGTTGCTGCTGCCCCTATCATAGCGGCATTATCTGTACACAGCTTTAATGGCGGTACATACAACGGGATACCTTCTTCCGCAAATACTGACTCAAGTGATGTACGTAAGCCTTTATTTGCCGCTACACCTCCAGCTGCAATAACTTGTTTCACTTTATATTCACGTGCTGCCCGTAATGTTTTAGCTGTTAACACTTCAACTACGCTATCCTGAAATCCTTTGGCTACGGCAGTCGGAGAAATCTCTTCTCCACGCTGATCCATATTATGCTTATAATTAATAACTGCTGACTTTAAACCGCTAAAGCTAAAATCATAAGAACCTTCCTCTAACCACACTCGTGGGAAGGTTACAGCCTCATCTCCCTCGTGTGCTAGTTTGTCAATACGTGGACCACCTGGATATGGTAAGCCTAAAACACGTGCAACCTTATCATAAGCTTCACCAGCTGCATCATCTCTCGTCTCACCAATGACTTCAAAAGAGCCATGTTCTTTCATATAAACTAGCTCTGTATGGCCACCTGATACAACTAGTGCTAATAATGGGAATTCCATCGGCTGTACAAGTGCGTTAGCATATATATGTCCAGCTATATGATGCACACCGATTATCGGTAAATCATTGGCAAATGCAAAAGCCTTCGCGGCATTAATCCCAATTAACAATGCACCTACAAGACCAGGACCTTCAGTAACTGCCACAGCGTCTAAATCAGTTGGCTTCATATTTGCCTGCGCTAATGCTTCTTCAATAACCACTGTAATTTGCTCAACATGATGACGAGATGCAATTTCAGGTACAACCCCACCAAATCGTTTATGACTTTCTATTTGAGATGCAACCACATTTGAAACAATTTCAGAGCCATTTCGAATAATCGCTGCTGCTGTTTCATCACAGCTCGATTCTATTGCTAATATAATTCGATCTTCCATCATAAATTCACCCACATGACAAGGGCATCCTCCCCGTTATCTGTATAATAGCCTTTACGTATGCCACCGTCTTGGAAATCAAGCTTTCGATAAAGATTTTGAGCAACTGTATTTGTCACTCGTACCTCTAAACTCATGACTTCCATACTATGGTCTTTCGCAATACGCATTGCCTCTCGCATTAACCCTTCACCAATTCCGCGACCGCGAGCAGCATCTATAACGGCTACGTTCGTAATTTGCGCTGCGTCTATTACCATCCACATTCCACAAAAACCGATAATGTTATTATATTCATCTATAGCTAGCACATAATGTGCATACTGATTTTCATGCACTTCATAATAAAAAGAGTCTAACGTCCATGGTGTAGTAAATGTAGCAAGCTCAATTTCATACACTACTGGGACATCTTCAGATACCATTTTACGAAATATTACATTACTACTCATGTGCCTTCTCCTTTTGTTCCTTCAGCCAATTCGCCTCCGCCTCTGCAATACGTTTGTATTGCGGGACAAAATGATGAACAGCATCCACACTTGGTAGCTCCACTTTCGTCGCTAATCGAACTGTTTCACTTGCTCTTGGCAAGTCATGACTAAATGGTATACGTTGAGCATAGTCACCTAGCACCTCTACGATTTTATGCCAAAACACATCTACATCTACTCCAACAAATAAAATCGGTGCCTCTAAAGCCTGTAAACGCTCTAACAGGCCATCAATATGATCGTGATAATCATCTATAATTGTTTCAAGCTCACGCCCTTTATAAACGGCCGTATAAACATTGCCTCTGCGCGCATCAAAAATAGGACAAATAAACCCATCATATAGTGCTGCATTTGCGGCTAATGACTTTAAGCTAGATACTCCAACTAAAGGCTTTTTCAATGTCCATGCTAATGTTTTTGCAAGCGTCACGCCTATTCGTACACCTGTATAAGAACCAGGCCCTTCTGATACAGCAATCGCATCCAACTCGCTTGGCTTTATGCCAGCGTTTGCTAGCACTTCTTCAATGGCTGGCATAGCACCTGCCGAATGCGTTAATTTTATATTTTGTACAATCTCTGCGACCACTTTACCATCCCGTATTACAGCAATAGAAAGTGGTGCATTCGCTGTTTCAATCCCTAACCAAATCATTTCATTAGCTCCTCACATAATGCCTCATATCGCTTTCCCAGAGGTGTTAATACAAATCGTCGTTGATTTTCTCCCATTCGGTAAATTTCTATTGCAAGGCGCTCCTGTGGTAAATCCTGTTCAATCAAATGAGCCCACTCGACAACTGACACCGCATCACCATAAAATAACTCGTCCCATCCAAGGTCTTCATCACTTTCTGCTAAACGATAAACATCTAAATGATTAAATGGTAAACGCCCTTCATATTGCTTTACAATCGTAAATGTCGGGCTATTGACTGTTCTCTTCACGCCAAGCCCCTTCGCTAATGCTTTCGTAAATGTCGTCTTGCCAGCGCCCAAATCACCCTCTAATGTAATTGTATCCTGGGCTTCTAGTACGCTTGCTAGCTTCAGCGCAAACTGCTCAGTATCATCAAGTGAATTCATTATTTTTTCATACATCATCTCTTTTTTCCTCTCCTAGCTCCATTACTTCTAGTTTACCGAAACAAGCGTAAATGTTCAAAGCATCCAATGGATTTTAAAAAAAACAATTACACCTTGGCGTAATTGTTGCAGCTTGTCGACAAAAGGAATATAAATTACTGTATATCGAATTAACAAAAGTGATGCTCATCATGGGATGAGTCGATAACTTGAAACTACTAATCAATTATGCCTCGGCATAATTGCGTCCGGAATCAGCTTTGTGCTTTGGCATGAGGGTAGGTTTGCCTAGTTTTTATACAAGGCAAACCTATTCATGTAGATTGCTAGAGAAAAACGAGATCATTTCAACGTCACTACTATACAACTTATGCAAGAAAGCATTCATCAAAAACCTAAAACAATTATGCCTTGGAGTAATTATCGCTATCGCTACTACAACATGTGCAAAATGAAGAGACAACATCCTTATAAAAAGAAGTGCTTATTTTTTTTTACCCTTTATCTCACTAATCTCTTTTTTAACCAATTTATCATCTTTAAATTGTACATTATAAGCTTTTGTCATAAGTATTTCATCATTCCAGCGGTATTGATCTTTTTTCAATGTTTCTCCTGCTCCCCCTGCAATTTTTACTACCTCCATATATGTCATACCTTCTTTTATTTTTTCAAATTCCGCTTCATTCATATTTTTTTGCCAGTGGTACGCATTGGATTCCTCAATATCTAAGATAGAATCTCCACAGCCTACTAGTATTACAGCAGCACATATGAGCAAGCTTATATTAAGACGTTTTATGTAATAATAATTTCTCATGTAACACCTCCAAATCTTTTTCACACGAGAGAAATCGATAATATCATCGTCTTTTTTATAGTTAATGCCCTATTTGTTAGATTTATTACCTAGCTCTTTATTTCTATCACTCTTCATCAACTGTAGTGAAACGTAATGGTAAGGTCTCTACAAAAGCTACATCCTGTCTACTGACTTGTTTGTTAACACGGGCACTATAGGGTCTTTTCTAGTCTGTTTTATGCAGGGGTTCGAGGTATTCACCCCCATCTTAAATTGGATTGAATAAAAGAAATAATATTTTTAGAAATTATACATATCCACTAATTTCCTTATAATAACAATAAAAAAAGTTCTTATGATTTAAAAGCATCATAAGAACTATATTATCAATTATAATGGCGGTCCCGACCGGGATCGAACCGGCGATCTCCTGCGTGACAGGCAGGCATGTTAACCGCTACACCACGGGACCTCTTTAAGACATTTATAAATATATCATATGTAATTGAAGTATGCAATACTTTTTTATATATTTTTATTTTTATATTCTCTATCTTTTTCGTATCGACTTTGCAAATCTATTATGTCGACGTAAGATTGGATTTGACTTTGGCTTATGCCTGCAGATTTTTGCGTGAAAGCGAAGCGGCAGCACAACATGAAGGTCGACACGATATCGGTCATTTCGGTAATGCCACAGGGCGTGGCGTTTTTAGCCTTAGCTTTTCTATTTCAACGGGCGTTTGGCCCCCCTGAAAAGCAGCTTAACTTCGCATTCCTCACACCGTAGAGGTAGGAAAGTTTTGTATCTGACGCTATGCTTACGATACAAAAGACATTTGTAATTAATGTTTCACTTTCGCTACGAAAACACTCTTGCTGAAAAAAGAAAGAAGGTAAATATAAAAAGAGCAACTACAAAACACTAGTCTTGTAGCTGCTCTTTAATTGTTTTATCGTCAACAGCTTTAGCTTCTTGTCTATAATAAAAAAACAGCCAGCACACAGCTGACTGTTTATATTGCCTAGCGACGTCCTACTCTCACAGGGGGAAGCCCCCAACTACCATCGGCGCTAAAGAGCTTAACTTCCGTGTT
>NZ_JBYTDL010000023.1:0-82861 GCF_058791335.1 Lysinibacillus sp. EB271-A1-10B | reverse complement strand
TTATTTATGAGCTATGATTTTTTAAGATACGTTTAATTAGAAGGTGTATGCTATGATAAATGTACATGAAGGAGGGAGTCACATGATTATAGTTGGATTAACTGGTTGGGGCGATCATCCTTCACTGTATAGTGGAGTGACTGCCTCAAAGGACAAATTATTCGATTATACAGGTCATTTTTTAACGGTAGAGGTAGATACCTCTTTTTATGCCATACCTTCTAAAGAGAATGTTCGGAAATGGTGTGAGGATACACCCGAAAATTTCCGTTTTGTTGTGAAGCTTTATCAAGGAATGACTGGTCATTTACGTGGCGACATACCGTTTGAATCGAAGAATGACATGTTTAATGCCTTTATCGAATGTGCCAATGAATTTAAACGTCATGGGAAGCTAGCGATGGTATTAGCACAATTCCCACCGTGGTTTGACTGTCAGACTAAAAATGTACAATATTTATTGTATATTAGGCAGCAGCTTAAAAGCTTTGATTTAGCTATTGAGTTTCGCAATCGAACATGGTATGCAGACAATGTAGTGCAGCAAACAATGGACTTTTTACGAGAGCATCAATTCATTCATACGATTTGTGATGAACCGCAGGCTGGTGTAGGCTCAGTACCATTTTATCCTACGGCTACTGCGAAAAAGGCACTTGTACGCATTCATGGACGTAATATTCATGGATGGCGCAATACCGGGAATGCCGAAAACTGGCGGAAAGTTCGCTTTTTATATGATTATAATAGGGAAGAGTTGCAGCAGATGGGACAGCATATAAAACATCTCCAATCAGAAGTGCAGGATCTATATGTATTATTTAATAATAACTCAGGGCTTCATGCCGCTAAAAATGCAAAAGAGTTCCAAGGAATTTTAGCGATTAGTGATGTAGGATTAGCGCCTAAACAATTAAACATGTTTGAAGGGGAACTATAATGGAATTTTTTCTTTTAGTTATTATTGCATTATTATCTGGGGTAATTGGCTCATTGGTTGGGCTTGGCGGAGGAGTTGTCTTAGTTCCAGCGACATTATTCGTCGGGTTAAATCTAGGGATGATTCCAGAGATCACTCCTCAAAAAGTAGTTGGATTATCTGTTGTCATGATGATTTTCACTGGACTTGCTTCTACACTAAGTTATATGAAATCTAAAACAGTAGATTACAAAAGTGGTTGGATTTTTTTTATAGGGAGTATTCCGGGCACAATGCTGGGCGCATGGGTAAATAAGGGGCTAGATTTACCATCATTTAATTTATATTTTGGTATTTTACTTATTATTTTAGCGACGATATTACTTGTACGTGATAAATTGAAACCAGTAGAATGGTTTGTAAAAAACGGTATGCAACGAGAGTTCGAAGATCAAGAAGGAAATACCTATGTATATGGGTATCCAATTTGGTTTGCCATTGTATTAACGTTTTGTATTGGCTTTGCCTCAGGATTATTTGGTATCGGTGGAGGCTCGATGATTGTGCCTGCCATGATTATTTTATTTTTATTCCCACCACATGTAGCAGTAGCAACATCGATGTTCCTAGTATTTTTATCGTCGCTTGTTAATTCAGCGAGTCATATTTATTTAGGAAATGTGCCTTGGCTTTATACGATTCCTGTTATTCCAGGAGCTTATATTGGAGCAAAGCTAGGGGCAGCATTAAATAAAAGAATTAAATCAGATACGCTTGTAGTAGCACTTCGAGTTATTTTATTATTATTAGGAATTCGTTCTATTATCGAGGGATTATTGTAATATTGGGTTCTCACAGGACGTGATGGTTTTAGCCTTCGTTTCTCGATTGCTGATCCCAAAGGAGTCGCCCAGTTGGAACGAAGGTTAACTTATATACAAGGAATACTTTTAACAAATGTCATCCACAACTTTTGATGATGAGCCAATATAGATTGGAAGTATCTGTAAATGAACTTTATAATGATATTAAAGTCTGATTATTTAATAGCAATTCTTCTACAGACATAGAAGCTATTTTAAAGAAGAGGTGGCTTAATTGCTGGAAAAAATTCATGTTTTTCATACGAATGATTTGCATAGTCATTTTAAATATTGGCCACGAATGCAAAGTCATGTGAAAGAAATGCGTACAAAGCTTACAAACATGGGAGAGACAAGCTATTTATTTGATGTCGGCGATCATTTAGATCGTTCAAATATTTATACAGAAGCAACAGTTGGCAAGGGCAATGTGAAGTTATTAAATGAAGCGGGCTACGATGTTGTGACAATCGGTAATAATGAAGGTATAACATTGTCCCATGAGGAGCTGTATCATTTATATGATGGAGCAGCTTTTGATGTAGTAGTTGCTAATGTAAATGCTTCACATGGAACAAATCCAGCTTGGATGAAACCGTATGTTGTATTAACAACTGCTTATGGCACAAAGATTGCAGTTATTGCAGCAACGGCTATGTTTGAAATTTATTATAAGGAATTAAACTGGGAGATTGATGAGGCACGAAACTCACTCATTCACTTAGCCTATCAGCTTCGTAAAGAAGTAGATATTATAGTTTGTTTGTCGCATTTAGGGATAACAGAGGATGAGCTTTTAGCTGAGGAATGCCCAGAAATAGATGTTATATTCGGCTCACATACACATCATGTTCTCCCGAATGGAAAGCTGATTAATGGCGTTTTATTAACTGGTGGGGGGAAATTTGGTCAATATACGGGCCATCTTGTGTTAGAATATGACAAAAAAATGAGGAAAATTGTTGAAAAAGAGGATTTCTTAATTCATAATAAAGATTTGCCTACGGTTAAAAATGAACATGAAATCGTTCAGTTTTTAGAAGATGAGGGCAAACGATTACTCGATAAGCCAGTATTCACTACAGAAAAATCGTACAACAAAGAATGGTTCCATTATTCGCAATTATCCGATTTGTTCGCGCGAGCTATTTTGGAGAAAAGTGGAGCGGATTGTGCGTTATTTAACGCGGGTATTTTTTTAGATGGTTTACCTAAGGGAACAGTGACGGCACTTGATTTGCATAGAATTTTCCCACATCCTATAAATTTATGTACGATTGAATTATCGGTTGCTGAGATGAAAGAAATTTTCCAGCAATCTAAAAATGAAGAATGGCCTTATATTGAGCTTAAAGGATTAGGGTTTAGAGGCGTAATCTTTGGGAAGATGTTAACGTATGGCTTTTCAATGAATGAAGATCGCCAATTACTGATCAATGGGAAGCTTGCAGATAACGATCGAATTTATAAATTAGTCACACTTGATTTATTTACGTTTGGTTATTTTTATCCAAGCTTTAAATATGCTAAGAAAAAATATATTCTACCAGAATTTTTACGAAATATTATGATAGATTATGGGCAAAGATTCTTTAAGCACTAATAGATAAAACGCTTTTAGAATGGATTGGGGAAAAGGTCATGCGGTTAATTTCAATCGATGTATTAAAAGAAGGAATGGTCTTAGCAAGAACCATTTGGAACGAGGCGGGACACCCTCTTTTAAAAAAAGATGTTGTCATTAATGAACGTATCATACAAAGACTTCAACAATTAAATATTCATTATTTGTATATTGACGATAAAATTTCTGAGGGTATTGAAGTAGAGGAAACAGTCCCAACTGTTGTTCGAAATAAAACGATTTCAACCATTAAAAATTCTTTCCAATCAATCGATGGTTTAAGTCCAGTAAATGCCTCTTATGTGCTTGACCAACAATCAAAGGCAATTCTCTCAATTGTAGATGAGTTACTATCGGTAGTTAGTGGCAATGATGAAATTTTAACAATACTAACAGATGCATATTTATTTGATGAATATTTATATCAACACTCCTTTCAAGTCACTCTTTATTCGATAGCGATTGCTAAAGAGCTTGGTTACTCAGCAGAGGATTTACGTATAATTGGAATTGGCGCTTTGTTACATGACATAGGGAAGCTTATGGTACCAAAAGAGATTTTGACAAAACCTGGGCGCCTAACGTTTGACGAGTTTGAAACAATGAAGCAGCATACTCGATATGGGTTTGATTTGTTACGAAATTTACATACCATATCATTGATTGTTGCACATTGTGCCTTCCAACATCACGAACGGATTGATGGGAGTGGCTATCCACGGGGGTTAGTTGATTTTGAAATCCATCCGTTTGCAAAAATTATTGGTGTTGCTGACGTCTTTGATGCAGTGACGACAAGCCGGGTATATCGTGAAAAAATGCTACCTTCTCAGGGCCTAGCAATTGTAGAAGCAGGCTCTGGCACTATATACGATGCACGTGTTGTCAATGCATTGAAAATGTCTGTGGTCCATTATCCTAACGGTGTTATTTTAAAATTATCGGACGGCCGTCGAGGTATCGTATCAAGACAAAATACATTGGATCCAGCAATGCCGTGGATTCGTATTTTTGAGGAGCAAAATCAAATATTAGCAGCTACATATGAAGTTAATTTAGTGGACTACCCAAACGTAATCATTGAAAGTGTTGAAGCGGATTACGTTGTCCCATCGAAAATCGAATAAAAATCTTCTCCTGTTCATACGTTATGGAACAGGAGGAGATTTTTTTGTTTTTCCCTCGAAAAAGGATGAAATTACGATCATATAGTCAGCATGGTAACTATAGCAAAAGGGGAAAAAAACGGTTGAATCGTATACCCCTTTTAATTGTAAGCGTTATTGTTGGTATTTTTTTATTTATCTATTTTCTGAATGAACGGCTTATGCCAACCTACTTAGAATATGCTGAAATACAAACGAATAAGATTGCATCCTATGTTGTAAGTAATGCCACATCAAATGCTTTAGATATTAATGATGTTCTTGTAGAGGTTTCCCCTGGCAACAACTCGGATTTGAAAATTAATACTGAAGTAATTAATCGAGTCCGTGCCGAAACGGTAAAGCAAGTAAAAATGAATTTAGAGCAGGCTGAGGAAGGTGACTTGTCTAACTTACCGAATCTTGATAATGTTGAATATGATTTTAACAAGATAAAAGAAGGCAATGGAGTTGTTTTTTATGTACCTATTAGCCAGGCTGCCAATATTCCTTTACTCGGGAATTTAGGACCTAAAATTCCGGTACGCTTTCACGTAGTTGGAAATGTGCATAGTGAAGTTACTTCTTCAATAACGGAGTATGGTATTAATAGTGCATTTGTTCAGGTAGGAATTCATTTAGAGGTAAATGTACAAATTATTGTCCCTTTTGCTAGTAAAACAGCTACAGTTTCTCAGGATATTCCGGTGGCAATGGGTTTAACAAAGGGGCAAGTGCCAAATGTTTATTCAAGTGGTGATTCAGCAACACAGCCGTCCCTTGAAATACCTGTGCCTTTTAAAGAATAGAAATGTTACTGTGATAGTTGTTGGAGTTCATATATTATGTTACATTGACAACAGTGAAGATAGTTAATAGAAAAAATGCACATTTCTGATAGGGGCGATATCGTATGACATCTTGTAAACCTACAAGTAAAGAGAAAGAAGAATACTTAAGAAAGCCAGATTGGCTAAAAATTAAACTAAACACAAATGATGAATATAAAGGGCTAAAGAAGCTCATGCGA
The DNA here is from genome assembly GCF_058791335.1 of Lysinibacillus sp. EB271-A1-10B. NCBI lineage: Bacteria > Bacillati > Bacillota > Bacilli > Caryophanales > Bacillaceae > Lysinibacillus > Lysinibacillus sp. EB271-A1-10B. Next base: position 77,280 of record NZ_JBYTDL010000023.1, on the reverse strand, counting down.
GAAAAAAATCTGCATACTGTATGTGAGGAAGCACGCTGTCCTAATATTCATGAATGCTGGGGTGAACGCCGTACAGCAACAATGATGATTCTTGGATCTGTTTGTACACGTGCTTGCCGTTTCTGTGCTGTTAAAACAGGCTTACCAAATGAATTAGACTTAGCTGAGCCAGAACGCGTAGCAGATTCTGTTGCTATTATGAACTTGAAGCACGTTGTTATTACAATGGTTGCGCGTGATGATTTAAAGGATGGCGGTGCGCAAGTATTAGCTGAAACTGTGCGTGCGATTCGTCGTAAAAGTCCGGCTACATCGGTTGAAGTTTTACCGTCCGATTTAGGTGGCGTGAAAGAAAACCTTCAATTATTAATGGATGCGAAGCCAGATATTTTAAATCATAATATTGAAACCGTACGTCGCTTAACGCCAAGAGTACGTGCTCGTGCAAAATATGAGCGCTCATTAGAGTTTCTACGTTTGGCAAAAGAGATGCAGCCAGACATCCCTACGAAATCATCTTTAATGATAGGCTTAGGTGAAACAGAAGAAGAAATTTTAGAAGTTATGGATGATTTACGAGCAATTGACGTAGATATTATGACAATTGGTCAATACTTACAGCCGACGAAAAAGCATTTAGCTGTTAAAAAGTATTATTCACCAATAGAGTTCGGTAAACTTCGTAAAATCGCAATGGAAAAAGGATTTAAGCATTGTGAAGCAGGCCCACTTGTACGTAGTAGCTATCATGCTGATGAACAAGTAAACGAAGCAACAAAAGAACGTCAATTACAAACAGAACTGTAAAAACAAATGTTGAAATGGAAGGTGGTGTCACTTTGATTACTATTGAAGGATATGAATACGAGCTTATAAAAGATTACCGAGAAGCTTTCGAAGAGGAAGTGTTCCAAGAGCGATACTCGGATATTTTAGCTAGATATGATTATATTGTGGGCGACTGGGGTTATAATCAATTGCGCTTAAAAGGCTTTTTTGACGATAAAAATCAGAAAGCCACTTTCGATACAAAGATTAGTACACTACAAGATTACCTATACGAGTATTGTAATTTTGGCTGTGCCTATTTCGTCTTGCGCAAATCCGGTAAATCTACTCAGCAGCCAGTAGCTGTAGTAAGTGAAGATAGTCAAGTGACAAAGCTTGCTGAGAATGAACAAATAGCAGAATAAACATTTAAAACCTGATGCAATTTGCATCAGGTTTTTACTTTGTAGTGATAGGTTTTTAAAAAATGGTAATAATAAAAGTGAATACAATAAATTGTTTTATTTTTGGCTTTTCACCCACGTTGGGTTGGCACTTAATAAAACATATTCAGAATGAGATAAGTTGATTGGAGTGGAGGCTGGGCGACTCCTTGGGGATCAGCAATTGAGGAACGAAGGCTAAAATCATCACATCCTGTGATAACGCCTTCGTGACCAACATAGTGTTGGCCCGAGACCCTGCAGCGAAGCGAAGCGGCTCATCGGACGCCCCCAGGAAGCTCTGCTCTGCGCGAAAGCGAAGCGTCAGCGGCAAAGCGCCCAGCCGGAACGGAAATCAACCTCACGCTATGGAAATGAGCCTGTATACTTGGCTTTTATAGCAACCTACTTATTTTATATTAAAGGTGTGTGTTGTTTAGATGAAAAAAGCTGTATTTTTGGACCGTGATGGGGTCATCAATGAAGTATTAACGGATCGCGTTAAATTTGTAAACAAACCTAATGAACTTTATTTCCTACCTCATGTTCCGGAAGCAATAAAAAAATTGAATAAATACTTTGACTATATATTTGTAGTAACCAATCAAGGCGGCGTTGGATTGGGATATATGAAAGAAACGAAGCTTCAAAAAATTCATGAGCATATGGTGAAGGAATTGAAAAAAGAAGGTGCCACTATCCATGAAGTCGTCTATTGTCCCCATAAACCAAAGTCTGGCTGTGCGTGCCGTAAACCTAATAGTAAATTAATCGTTGACCTTGGTGAAAAATATAATATAGACTTGGCAAAATCCTACATGGTTGGAGATACGGATACAGATATTATAGCAGGGAAACGAGCAGGAACTAAGGGAGTGTTTTTAGGTGCAAAAGATCCGCTCGCAGATGCGGTTTTTCCAGATTTAATTAGTGCTGCTGATTGGATTATTAAGGATGCAACAGCTTAAAGCTAGTGTTGTTGAGATAGAAAGAAAAAGCGTATAAAACATTTGAAAAAGGATAATTTATTTATTGGAGGTGATTAATTTGACTAAAGAAAATAAAAAATCGTTAGATCGAGAAGAATATGGATTTGGCTTTGATATTAGTGTGGATGATTTAGGAGTAATTGGACAAAATCAACAAGCCAAAAAACAAAACGACAATGAAAACAAAGACAAGCCTCACAATAAGGATAATCCTGCTACTATAAATAATGAAAAGTAGGGGCACGATACAATGCTCCTCAATAAGATTCTTACAAAAGAAATTCCGCCTTCTTTCTGTAGTACAGTGCATAAAGTATATCCTTATGTCTGCAGAAAAGCGGAATTTTTTTTGTATTTAATTCTTAATTGTTTGCATGATCCACCAGCATTTTGTGAGGAGCCTCGAAATTCGTGTTCCATAAACACCATCTAGGTTTCAGCTTGTCTTCTCATGAAACACGAATTTGAATGGTGTTAATTTAATAATTCACGTAAATATTCTCGTAGCTCGACTGTATCTTCCTCTGTACGATTATAAACGTGTTCAAGATAGCCAGGCTCTTCTACATCATCTGGACCGATTATTGCAAAGCGCCCAAATTGGATGTCCATGACAAGCACTTTCCCAAAGAAACGACCCGATTGCAAAATGGCTAAATCATAACGTAACTTTTCCCCAGCAAAACTAACAAAGCGTGTTTTTGTATCTTCTACATCATCATATAAAAAAAAACGTTCCATCTTTTAATCTCCTTCCAGTCCTATAGATATGGTACTATAGAAGAGAAATGACTATCAACTTTTAAAGATTTGAATGGGGGCTTTCCTTGTGTATTTTGTAGATCGTAATAAAATCACAAAAAATTTACAGTACTTAGATGGGCTATTAGCTATTTTAGAGTCAGAAAATAGCTGGCTAGAAAACGATATTAAGGAATTAGCAATCGAGCGAATTGGTCACAATGTGATGGAGTCAATGATGGATGTTGGAAATTTAATGATTGACGGTTTCATTATGCGTGATCCAGGAAGCTATGAGGATATTATTGATATTTTAATCGATGAAAAAGTCGTATCTACTGAAATGGAAGAACCATTAAAAGCAGTAGTTGGCTTACGTAAAATGCTTGTTCGTGAATTTACAGATGTTGATGTTCAAGGAGTTGTGAATGTATTAACAGCTACTTTACCAGCATTAAAACAATTCTCACCAGCTGTGAATAGTTACTTAACAAATGAACTTGGCCCTGTTTCAGCATTTTTACCAGAGGATCATCAATGAAAACCTACAAGGCCTATTGCTTTGATTTAGATGGGACAGTGTACCGTGGGAAGGATGGAATTCCTTCTGCGATAACTTTTATACATCAGTTACAACAAGCTGGAATTGAGCCATTTTACGTAACAAACAATTCTTCTAAGACAAGAGAGCAGCTGCAGGAAGCTTTAAACGCTATTGGTGTGAATGCACCGTTAGATCATATTTACTCTAGTGCATTAGTTACAGCGAAATATGTAGCCTTGAATTTCCCTGGCAAAAAAGTAGCCATGTTAGGTTCTGATGGTATTCGTAAAGCGTTATTTAATGAAGGCATTGAACCTACCGAGGATGAGCCAGAGGTATTTGTTATGGGGATTGATCGAAATCTAGATTATATGGCACTTGCGAAGGCAACGATTGCTGTGCAAAATGGGGCAACGTTTATAGCTACGAATCAAGATATTAAATTCCCAACAGAACATGGATTCCTCCCTGGTAATGGATCATTTGCCCGATTAGTTGGTGAGGTTGCAGACGTTGAGCCACTCTATATCGGTAAACCATCCCCTGCAATGCTTGAAGTCATTGCGACAGAGCATGGCTTTATGAAAGATGAAATGGTGATGATTGGCGATAATTACGACACAGATATTATGTGTGGGATTCGTTTTGGCTGTGACACAATCCATGTAAATACAGGTGTTACACCTTCAAAGGTTGTACTTGAGAAGGAACAGCAACCTACTTATGTGGTTGAAGCATTAATTTAACTTCTTTCATCCGAAGTCTCCCATTTTCTATAGGTGTGAGATGAAATCGGGTTTAAATTTACTTTTCAATTGCTGTCCAAATATCCGTATAAAAAGTTCAAACATAAAAAAAGGATGCTTATGTCGATTTTTTTGGCATAACATCCTTTTTATATGTTCAAATTTAATAGTAAGCGTTTCAACATTATATGAATGAGGTATTAAGCCTTCATTACCATAACGGATTGTCTTCAATAAATTGATAAATGGCATTCGTCAACTCTTCAGGAGAACCAGCTTCAACTAATTCACCATTGACGATTGCATAAAATGATTCTGAACATTTTGTACAGTAACTAAGGCAGCCATATTCCAAAACGTCGATGTTTGGATCGCGTTCTAGTACTTCATATGTTTTTTGAGAGCCATTTGCTAAATTACTTATACAAAATTCAACCATTGGATTCATACGTGTCACCTCACCAAGGTAATGCTACTCGCTTTTAAAACATTCGTCAATAATTTGAGTTGGCCGTGAGATAAAAGGCGATATTCAGTGTTAAAGCTGGATGCATACAAAATGATGACTCGCTACAGTGTTAAACGATCTTTGCAAAAGTGATGAAAGGGATGTAATCATTCAAAAGCCGTTCGAAAAAGGCAAGTTATCATTTATTTTGTGAAATCTTTCACAAAATTGCATTATGATATTGTGAAACTTCTCACAATCGGTTATACTCATTTGTGGATACTTTGTGAACAATTAATATAAGAGATATAAAAGGAGACTATTATGGGAAAATTAGTACTTTTAGGTGGCGGCTACGGCAATATGCGTGTCATGCTTCGACTATTACCAAACCTTCCAATAGACAAAGAAGTTGTGATAGTAGACAGAGCCCCTTTCCATAGTTTAAAAACAGAATTTTACGCATTAGCAGCAGGGACTGCAACAGATAAAGAAATTCGTGTATGCTTCCCGGAGCATGAACGTTTAACGGCTGTATACGGAGAAGTTGTTGAAATTAATCGTGCGGAAAAAGTAGTCATTCTAGAAGATGGACAACATATTGAATATGATGATTTAGTTGTAGGTCTTGGCTGTGAGGATAAATATCATGGTGTACCAGGTGCAGAGGAGTACACATATAGCATTCAGACAATGGCGAAATCACGTTCAACATTCCAAGCACTTTGTGGTTTACCAGCAGGCTCTTCAGTCGGAATTGTAGGAGCGGGCTTAAGTGGTATTGAGCTTGCAAGTGAGCTACGTGAAAGTCGTTCTGATTTAAAAATAAAGCTATTCGACCGTGGTCCACGTATTCTAAAGGACTTCCCAGAAAAGCTAAGTAAATATGTAAAAGACTGGTTCGTAAAGAATGATGTTGAAGTGATTGCCAATTCAAATATTACAAAAATCGAACAAGGTAAAATTTACAATCATGATGAAGAAATTGCACTCGATACTGTAGTATGGACTGCTGGTGTACAGCCAGTCAAAATTGTTCGTGATTTGGAAGTTGAGAAAGATAAACAAGGTCGTCCTCTTGTAACACAATATTTCAATCTTCTTGATGACGAGCATGTATATATTGTAGGTGACTGTGCTGCTTCAGAATTACCTCCAACTGCACAGTTAGCAGAGGAACAAGCAGAACAAATCGTAAAAGTACTTCGCATGCGTTGGAATGGCGAAAACTTACCTGAAAAAATGCCTGATATCAAGTTAAAAGGTTTCATGGGAGCGCTTGGTAAAAAACAAGGCTTTGTTTATTTAGCAGATACAACAGTAACAGGGCGTATCGCACGCTTAATGAAATCAGGACTATTATGGTACTACAAACGTCAAAACGATTAAATTAAAAAGGGATTGCTTCGAAATTTATTTCGAAACAATCCCTTATTTTTCTATCAATCATGCCTCGACATTACTGCCGCTGTCGCGCACATAAACAATGCGCCCAAAATCGACGTTGTGCTAGGATTAAACAGTTTCATCTGGCGTGAAACCTAGCTTTTCAAGTGCAGTAAATACAGGCTTTAGTTGCACATATCCTTCGCCGACTACTTCATTATTTATAAGGACAAGCGGATAAAAAAATTCATCATCTTGAATGCGTGCAGCATAATCTTGATCGCGCTCATTCTCAATTGGTCCTTCAATATCGATATAACGAATATCATATCCTTGGTTTGGATATTTTCGATCTATGGCTGCTTGTAGCCATTCATATGTATCTTTTGAAGATGGTGCATTAACACAGCTAGCGCAAATAACCTCTGTTCCGTAAATTTCAATCTGTGGTTTCGTTTGACTCATAGCATTTCCACTCCTCGTGATTCTATATTGGATTTTTTCTGTTGCTAACATTATAATCATTATAAGGAAAGGAGTCGAGACAAATGGCAGAAGCAACAATTAACGATCAAGTTCAAGAGGTATTAGATAAATTACGCCCATTCTTACTACGTGACGGTGGAGACTGTGAATTAGTAGATGTAGAAGACGGCATTGTAAAATTACGTTTATTAGGTGCATGTGGTAGTTGCCCAAGTTCAACAATCACACTTAAAGCTGGTATCGAACGCGCATTATTAGAAGAAGTACCAGGTATTATTGAAGTAGAGCAAGTATTCTAAAACGACTAAAAAAGTTCTAGCTGATTCATTCACGCTAGAACTTTTTTTCTTATACTTGGCGAGCGTGTTCTTTTTCTTCTCGAATAATTGCCCATTGTTCCTTAGCCATATCAATGATCTTCGCTTCTCCACCAACACTTTGCTTCTCAATGACCTTTGAGAAGAAGCGAGTAGCATTTTCTAAATCACCGATGCGTCGTGATAGTTCAGCGATCATATACATAATTCGTACATCTGACATTTGAGTAGAGCTGTAATCCTCATTTGAATAAGAATCCATATAGTAATCTCGGGCCATTGTCATAAAACGCTGCTCTTGGCCTTCGTTTTTTAGTGAACGATACAGCCATGCAAGACGTAATGTAAGCCCAGCTATAGCAACAAATTTCTCTTTTTTAATCGTACCGCAAAGGAACGCTAATTTATAAGCTTGTATCGCTTGGAATACAGTGCGTTCTCCCTTAAAGTCATGGTGTACCCATTTTTCTGTAATTTGTATGCGAATTTCATCTTGCGTGCCAGGGGCGAAATATTTTGAAAAGTCTTCTGTAAATGAAAAGCCGCAATGCTCACAAACAAATACATTATAATAAAGTGCATTTACACCGTCTGCATAAATAGGATGAAAATCTGTTTCTGTATGATCTACTTTAATGAATTTAGAGCGTACTTTTAATGTTGGAAATTCTTTTTTGCAATGAAGACATTGAATTTTTTTTTCGTAATAAGGTGAAATCTCCATATTTTATACCTCTTTCATCGAGTGATTACAACTATTATACCAATGATTATTTTATAAACATGAATAAAAATTACTATTAATGTGAAAAATATTAGAATTTTTACTAATATCAGCTTTGTCACAATAATGTGAGGTTGATTTCGTTCCTCTATCGCTGATCCCCGAGGAGTCGCCCAGTCGGAACGAAGATTAACTACAAAGCATACGTATTAACAAATGTCATCCTATCTTTTGTTGTTGTGCCAAAAATCCTCTTGGAGCTGAATATTTGTCATACAATAGTCAAAATTGATATGATAATAATTAAGAAGGAAGGTGATTGGGATGACAAGTTTAAAGCAAGTAATTGAAATTACTGAAGCGGCTGTCTTTCATATTAATGAAATGATGGAGCACAATGAAGAGCAAGGTGCGTTTTTACGTGTAGTTGTTAATGGTGGCGGATGCAGTGGCCTATCTTACGGTATGCATTTTGATCAAGAGAAAAAAGAAGATGATTTTGAAGATATACAACATGGTTTAACAATTCTTGTTTCCCGTGAAGATGCGCCGATTATAATGGGGACAAAAATTGACTATAAACAATCGCTAATGGGCGGTGGCTTCACGATCGATAATCCAAATGCTATCGCATCATGTGGCTGTGGTACGTCTTTCAAAACAGCAAAACGTGAAGGTACGCCTGAGATTTGTGACTAATCGAATTGATCGGACAGTGGAACGTCATGCTTACGTATTTATACCGACTAGTTGTTAGTTGGTTTCTATCGGATATATGAATATTAACGCTAAATTGCGCTTTCTTACGTATTGAAAAACGATACGGAGGGGAGCGTTTTTTTTATGTCTAAAAACCGTTCAATTAAACGACGTAGAGCAAGAGTAGAGACGCGTGAAAATGAATCGATTAGGACCGTACATAAAATCGGTCTGTCTGACGGGTGGAATTATTTCATTACCGCTAAGATTGGCGAAGGTATTCGGAGAAGGACGCAAGAGGATTATTCGAACACTTGGCGTTATTTTACCGAATGGTTATTCGAGGCTGATTATAAGGTTCGATATGTTAACGATATTACATCGACAATGTGCCGTGATTACATTCGTTATTTAACAGAAGAAGCACCGCGCTTTAAAAACCATAAATACATGAACGGTGACTATGGAAAAGGATTATCGTCTGCAACTATTAATATGCGGATCAGAGCTTTAAAAGTGGCCTTCAATTTTTGGAAGGCGGAGAACATGGTACGCGTAAGTCCAATGGATAATATCAGATGCCAAAAAGACGATATAGACAAAATAGAATCGTTTACAGATGAGCAAATCGAAGCATTAATAAACGCCTGCGATCAACGAACTTACGTAGGATTCCGCGATTATGTTTTTCAAATTTGTCTATTAGATACGGGAATGCGAATGAATGAATTGCTTTCGATTATTCCTGAATCAATCGACGTTAAGACTCGTTGCATTCATTTAGGAGCAGAGTTTAATAAAAATCGTCGCTATAGAGTTGTACCGATTTCGCAAGATACATTAAAACTTCTATTTGAGTTGGTAGACGAGAATAAGCAGCATTTCCCGGAATCGAAGCGTATTTTCTTATCTTGTTACGGTGAGGAAGTACGAGATACGCAGATGAATAAACGGTTGAAGTATTACGGAGATGTTACCGGAGTTGGTAAAGAAATTCGAAGTACCGCACATACCTGGAGACATACGTTTGCCCGCAATTTTATTTTAAATGGCGGTGATCCGTATACGCTAATGCGGATTTTAGGACATTCCAGTATTTCAATGACTCGAAGATATGTGCAGATGACTGACAGTGACGTGCAGGTTAAGCACTTAGAGTATTCTCCTTTACGGAAACTGAGAACAAAACTCCGTAAATAAAAAAAGAAAAAGCCTAGCGCTCCAACGCTAGACCTTTCTTATTCCGATTTAACACAAATATGCCCGCCAGCATAAGTGTTTCACCCATAATTGAATATGAGCGATGATATGCCTTCATTTTACTTGAAAAAAAGATAAAATGCAAAGGTCTAGTTTCCTATTGTCTTTTTTAGGAACGCTCACTGACGAGAAGCCGTTAAGCGTCATTAAAAAACACGTCAGGTTACGCCGAGCCAACGCAGTAAATTCGGCTAGGACACAATAAGCGAGTTCCTTGTTTTTCGTAGTGTCTGAATGTGGTTGACGCACATAATCGGTCAGGAGCGGAAGGTCTGAGTGGCTAAGGTCACGCAGGGTACACGATATATTGTAATTGTTGCCGAGTTCCTCATATCAGTAGGATAAGCATTTACGATACATACAAAAGGTGTGTAGACGGATTACATGACGTTTCGGGGGCAGAAGTAGAAACTACGTGTATCGATTCGAAAGGATCGCGATTAAACAAGGGCATACAATACGGATACCTTAATTGAGGATTCATGGAATCGGCTGTCTATGTTAGTTGATTCTTTTTGAGTCTCTAACGTAGGCAACCGAAATCAGCGCCAAGCCGTTTTCCTTATCTCGGCTTCATGATGTATGGTCAGATGGTATATGTCAAATATATAGATATAAAATGAACGAAAATTTCTTTAATTAGGATTTAAATATAATTATAGGTTATCATTTAATAAATGGGATTTTAGGGGTGATTATTATGGCAAAGAGCCAATTACTAAAAGATTTAGCTTTAGGGAATGGTGATATTGAGTCTATATTGATGCGTTTAAAAGTGATATTAAAAGATTTTAACAATAGTGAAATTAGTGATTGGGTTGAAGGCGAATTAGCAGGATATAGAGAAGGAATGAAATTACCTTCTTATAGGGTATTTGAGGGAGAAGTGAAAGGACATTGTATTTTAAATAGAGTATTGGACCACAAAAATTATAAAGTACCAATTAAAGCTCTAATAAAACAAAAAAAGTTAGAATTCCCCACGTATGAAGATATTGCTACTGTAGAAATTACTGATGGAATTGCTGTATTAGAGAGAGTGTGTGAAGATAAAGAAAGTAAATTCGGAAAGCCAATTCCCTCAGAATTGTGCTATAAATTATCTAGTGCAGGGTTTCAAATTATATCGATGCAAACAGTAGTTTCAACCAACCAAATTGAAGCTATTAAATCAATTGCGAAATCAAAATTAATTGATATTATATTAGAATTAGAAAAAGAATTTGAAGATATTGATAGCTTGGACATAGAAGATCAACTAGAAAGCAGAGGAACAGAGGAACGTAATTTAGTTATATTTAATTTACTTCAACTTATTAATGATAACTCAATTAATATAGGTGATAATAATAAGATTACTAAAAGTGAAATTGGGCATTCTGAGGTGTAAAAGTTATGAGGAATAATAATTCTGGAATTCGTATTGGAAATAATAATAAAATATCAAAATCCAGTATTGGGCATCATTTAAACAGAAATGATAAAGCTGTTGAAAAAGATAACTTTGCAAATAGGCATCCAATATTAACTGGTGCTATTATTTCATTAGTAATTGGTTTCGTGTTGCTTTTCTCATTTTGGAAGGATCTTGTGTTAATTATAGAAGGGGTATTTAAATAAAAAGAGCGCCTAGCAATATGCTAGAGCGCTTTTTCTTCGTCTGCTTCTACAAAATCAATTATCTCAGTAATATCCTCAATCCCTAAAGTCTCAGCGATCCTCTCGATGTGTCCGAAGTTGATATTTCTTCTTTTACCATTATTCAATTCGCTTAATGCTGCATGTCTTATATCGCACATTTCCGCCAATTTCCTTAATGATTTAACCTCGTACTTTTCAATTAAGTAATCAATTTTAATAACCACTTGCTTAGCCATTTAAAATTCCTCCTAAAATATACTTGACGTTACGCAATAGCGTACCATATAATAATAACAGAAGTGGTACTTGTATGCGTACCAAAAATATATTTATGGGAGGTCGTTTTTATGAACACACAAACACAAATCATTGAGATTGAGCCAGGCTTTAATTATGAAGTAGTAAGAACCGAATTTTTCGCCGGAGTGCATTTAGAAGTCTATAAGCAACTAGGTTATGCAGATGAAGCAACATTACACATCGGAGATAATGAAGTTCATTTTGCCTGGACTGATGAGTCAGCTGCGTTATTTGCCGAACTAGACACGTGCGAACCTATAGAATTGCTAGCGATTCTAGCGCAGGCACCTAGATTGTTAGCTTAATACGTTAGAAAACTACGGAATTTGACCGGAACTGAAAACGTTAGGGGGAAAAGGTTATGTGTGAGTATCATTCAAAATTTAACGAGTTCATGTCGGAATTAAACGCTCAACGAGTCGTGCTGACAAAAGAGTTGTCTCGTTTAGATAGGTATATTAGTAGCATGTATCACGATTTAGAAGGAATCGATCCGTCGGAAGAATACGCTCTAAGCTACGTTACGCAATTACAAGACACGCTTAAAAAACGTCGAGTAGTGAAGGACGAAATGGCCAGATTGGACGCTGTTTTAAATCCACTACGTAATGTAAAAGGGGATATTGAAACGTCGGTAAACATTCGTAAGAAAGTCAGCAACCGCTGGAGAAGAGATTTTAAGATGACGTTAACATTGGAGGAAGTATTATCGGAGGGTTAAGTTACAGTTGCGGCTAGATGCGAGGAGAATGACGTGTCTAGCCTTTTGTTTTCCTTTGCTAAACCCGTTGATTTAGGCGTGCTAGTATCGCAGTAGTATTATTTATCATCCGAAGGTTAGAACGCCTTAAAACGCACTATACCAAAGGGAGAGCACCGATTCACTGTCGATAGCAAACAATATTTTTGAAAAAGGTGTGCGACAATCGGAAACTTTGAGGATATATCTAAGTAGGGAGAGTTTTTTCGAAAAGTTGTCCCTATGCGTACAATTCAAGTGTGCATATATAGTAGATGAAAGTTTTTTGGAGGATCGCCGAAGTACGACAGTCGGACGTGAGGGTGGCACGAATATTGCACATTAAAAGTAGCTTGACGCTTAGGGAGAGTGAGGTTTGATAGAAGTAGAGGAAATAATTTTAAAAAAAATGCAAAAAACTGCTTTACATTTGCAAGCAGTGACCGATATAATGGGTAGTGGTACGTCTGTTTGCGCGCAGACTTTAACCATCTTAACATTTTTTATTATTTATAATGTCATTATACAGGAGTAAATGACAGATTGCAAGTGGTAAGTAGAAAATTAATTAGTTAAGGCGAAAAAACCTCAAAACAAAGGGAGAGATATTTATGACAGAGACAACGAAACAAACACCGGCAATTCCAGCTACACAAGCAGCGTTACCGTTTGAGACCAAAGGTTGGGCAGCTATGCCACACGCGTTGATGGAGATTTACACGCTACATCCGGATTTTAATGCAAATACAGCGTTAGTTTATGCGTATCTAGTGAAAAACTACAATCGTTCATATGGTTATAGTTTCCCGACATTTGACGAGATGGAAGTGGTATTGAATGTTAGTCGCAGTACCGTCGATAAGGCAATCGAAACCTTGCGGAAGTTACGAGTGATTAATGCAACAAAGCATCCTTACTACGGGAATAACGTGTACACATTTAATCCGCTAATCGAGACAGTGGAAGAATTCGCGCGAGTGTTCTCTGATGAACGGGAAATTGCTAAACGCATTGCTAGAAATAAGGCGCGTCGAGAGAAATTACGGACTAGAAAAGATGCGTTTAAATGGAAGCCTGGTGATGCAGTATGATTTTTAGCTGTGGTTAGTCTGTTTTTCAACATTAGCTAATCTGTTTATTAGACGTTATAAAGAATTACGTATAAAGAATTACTATAAAGACCTACTTTTCTAGCGCATAAATGCTAACGCATTTAAACGCTAGGATATTCGCAATAGTAACATATATTACATTGATATTACTTAAAAACAAAGTGAAAAGAATGACACGTCAGTCTGAAAAACATACCAACAAATAAGGGGGCAACAAACAATGGAGACTAAAGTGGTTGAACTTACAACAGAGCAAGTAGTATCGAAGGAGCAGGAAGTAACGAAATTGATGTCTATGTATCAAATCACGCGACCGGAAGCTGAAGTACAGCGAGCTATGTATGATTTGTGGTATAAGCATTACACGAATGATTCGTTGACGATTAAGGAACGTATTGCTATGACAAGAACGTTTAAAAATGAGTACGCTAATCCAGAGAAAATAAAATTGGACAAGGCATTTCTTCGTCACCCTGCGACTCGTATGAAAGACTTCTCGCGTTCATGTACAATCGGTGAAATATTAGGAGACTTTATTATGCGAATTGACCAGGTTGCGGAGCGTGAGGCTGAGTATCCGGTACATGGAGTTGAAAAGGTGTTCCGTGACACTGTAAAAGATCGAAACCGTATAATAGGTATTTACTCGCAAGATGAAGAAGATCGCGATAGTGCTGTGGAGTCTGTGCAATTGCGCAAATACGGTCTACCAAAACAGACAGTAATGTCCGCGTACGATATGTCGGAGCTTAGTGTAGTTCAACAACAATCGGCCGTAGGAGCGAGAGTAATTGAAAACGGTATAGATGGAGAAGAAACGATGTCAATCCGTAAATTCAAACGAGCGCTGCGTATGGAAAAGGCGAAAGCTAAAGGTTATGCTCGCCTATATGCTAACGATGGGTACGATTATGACGATGCTTTACGACGTATCAGACGATTGGACGTTAAGCGAGTGCGGGAGTGCAATGAGTGTGGGAATGTATTTTATGCTCACGATAATAGACGCTATATTTGCGACTTGCAACACGGTAGAATACAGGATAAAGTAACTGGCGAGTGGCGCCGTTCTCGTCAATCTCACTGTGAGGTAGAAAATGCGAAAAAACGTTCGCAAAAACAGCGAGAAAGTGCGTAGTTACCGTATTGAAAAACCATATAGTAGTAGAGGGGCAGTTGATGCCCGCATTTATTTTAGGGAGAATGTAAGCAAAATACAGAAAGGTGGTTAAATGTGATGAATGGTAATACGGTAAAGGCAATCCGTCTTTTTAATGGTGAGTCCCAACGGTCGTTTGCAAAGCTGTTGGGCTTTTCTTACAGTGGAATTGCTGCGGTTGAAAGTGGACGCTATGCTCCGAGTGAGCGTCTGCGAGCTTCAATTGCTCGTAAGTTTCCGATTGATGAAAGTTTTATTATTTTTTTGCGAGATTTCGAAAAAACAAATAGAATTACCCATGACACCACTATAACATGATTTTTGTCAAAAGTAAAGCCTTTTGGGAGGTGAACGTGTGAATGAGCGATTACAGCTATTAATCAAATATCTAACAGCTTTAGCTGGGGTACAAGCGTCTGGAATCAAGGTGCGTGACGAGATACTCCAAACTATAAAAACGATTGAGGGAGAGATTGAGGGATATGAAAAAGAATAAGAGTGAAGTTAAAACAATTGAGTGCCGTATCTGTAATGAGACAAAAACAGTTGAGCTATTCCGCCGTGATGCAAAGAGTAAAACAGGGCGTCAGAATATCTGTAACGAGTGCAGGAAGCAACACAGAAGGAAGAACGGTGAATACGCTCGACAGCGTGCTTACGCATACGCCATTAAAGCCGGACAAACTACACCGATGGTAAGCGCTGCATATATTGAAACCATTTTGACGGAAGCATGTGTATATTGTGGTTGTGACTTTTCTGATGATAATGTAGTCGCCACTTGTGACCATGTATATCCGCAATCAAGTAGTTATGGTGGGGTAAATATCGAGGCTAATGTCTTGCCTGCGTGTAGGTCTTGTAATAGTACAAAGCATGATTTATTTGCGATAGAAGCATTCGATAAATATCCCGAACGATTCAAACCGGAACTATTACGACCGTTCGTACAGCGTTTTATAGGAGGTCTTATTGGTCGCAAACTGACTGACATTGAAGTCGAGCAGATGATAGGCCACTTACGAGACGAGGCTGCAGAGGTTCGACGTAATGAGGCGAAACAAAAGGCGGTGCAATATGCCGTCTAGTAACCGAGAAGTTGAAGCCTGGCGCTTTGCCTTACTATCAATCGTTACCTTGCGAGAGGTTCCGTTCCTGTCACTACTAATTTACGAAACGGATGACCACGGCATATCTAATTTAATTGGCGAAATCTCAAAGCCTTATGACGATTTGATCGACTTGCTAGACGATTTATATGCGTATGAAATAAACGAGCTGCAGACAGATAGCCGAGAGTTGTATCGAGAATTAATGAGCGCTCAGTATCCAGTGATTTATCGCAGAGAAGTCGAAGGTACAAGCGAGCAGATTACTCGTAACGAGGAAATGTTAGTCGAATTATTCGAGTTGGACAAGCAAGACGAACAGCCAACGCCTGTTATTCCGACGTGGCGATTGTGGTGTATCGCTAAGTTAGAAATAATTATTCAAATACTGAAAACAGAGGGGATAAAATCAGATGGCAATTAAAGGACACGAGTTTAAATTATTACAAGATTACAGAAATGAAGGCGCTGAAAGAGCAGCAAAACTGGCGCAGTATCAAGCAGACTTAACAAGTGCTCGCGCGCGTTTAAGTGAGTTGCAGACACAGTTTGAGCACACGTTTACGGAGAGCGTTAAGCATGGTACGGATGTAACTGCTCAACTTGCTAAAATTGACGATGACATTGTACTTCAAAAAGAGGTTGTCGCACGTCAGGAACGTATAGAGCATTTAGCACACGCAGCTATGCCGGAAGGTACAATTTCATCTGTAGACGTAGTAGACGAGTATCAAAACGTGTTTGTACCTCAGGTTCGAGCAGAGTATGAACCGATTGTACACGCAAAATTAAAAATGGCGAGAGATTTGCTAATTAGCTGTATTATGGATCACCGCGAAGGCGAGGATGCTTACGGATATTTACGTGAGGAAATGGTCGATATCTCTGCAGCTAATCGCTCCCAGGGTAAAACGAACGTGATTATGTCAATAGCTCACCCGACAAGCACAGCGAATGTTATGCGAAGTCAAGGTGCTATCAATGGTGTGCACGAGGTAATCAACCAAGTTAGTCGATTCACACACGGACATAACCCGTACGATTTTGAATATATCGCAGAAGTACCAACAAAGACAAAAGGAGCGAAATAATAATTATGCAAAATTACAATATCGTACGATCAGAACTAACAAAAAAATTGGCGGAAGGAACAGTTAATCGAGATGACATTTCTGCGGCTATGCAAACGGCTCGTGCATTAGGTTCAGAAAGTGCTCGCGTTCTTTATGTACAAATTAAACGACAAGTTGAGGCAAATGAAGAAAAAGAATCAACGGAAATTGAGCCGGTAGACGCATAATAAATCAAAGCAAACTGAATAACGCAAGGCATGACGTTTTAATCGACGTTGTGCCTTTTTATAGTTTCACAAATAAAAAAACGAACGGGAGGAATTACGAATGAGTAGCGAAAAAACTCCGAATTTAGAATTGCATAAATGGGAAGCAACTGACTACGTGCAGAGAACGGAATTTAATGATAATTTCGGGAAAATCGATGACCATGCGAAACAAGTTACTGAACAATTAGCTGATATAGCGATAAGTGTAAAAACCTTTGGTGCAGTTGGGGACGGGATTACAGATGATACCGATGCCATTAACAAAGCAATTGATTTCCTTAAATTAATTCCAAACCCTACTCTATATTTTCCGAAATCATTGGGATATTGTGTTTCTAAAACAATTGTTATTCCAAACGGGATAAACGTTAATATGGATGATCCATTGATTTATATAGGTACAGAAAATATTCCTGCTCTTGTAATAGGTGTAGTTGAAGAAGCAAACCAAAATAGGGTATTGAAGCTACAAGTAGAGAGAAAATTCATGTCAGACTGGAGTAGCGAAAATAGTGTTGGCATACGCTTCACCAATACTTACGAATCAGATATCACTATCATGAAGGCTTCCAAATTTACCATTGGAGCTCAGTTCCAAGGAGACGGAAAGGGCTTTGTTTATAACGAAGTATCTTTATATTCAATAATAGGAAATAAAATTGGTCTCGATCTAACTTCTAAAAACGGAGGTTGGTGTAACGAAAATAACTTTTACGGTGGCAGAATAGCTGTCCTTAGTAGTCAAGGAACAGGGAAGAGCCGATATGGAATCCGCATAACCAGCGAAGATGGATATATACAAAATAATAACGTATTTAATAAGCCTAATATCGAACTTAAGGAACACGTTGCAAGCCCAAATGAAGCAATTCCTGTTTTAATTGAATATGGATCTCAAAATACATTTAAGACTTGTAGAACTGAAAGTAACAATGACGTATTTGCAAGAATAACTAACGGATCAACAGAAAATAAATTTCACATTGGATATGGTTCTCTGAACACGAAATTAGATGACCAGAGCAGATATCCTGCTTCTAAGTTAGAAATGAACAGGAGTCTAACGAGGGAACGCGATGGCCAACTACTGTATTCGTTGCATAATATTCAAAAACGAGCTTGCTATTATGATGGTTCAACATCTTATCATGTGCCTGGCATGTTTTCTCGCACATCTGGCAATAACGCTTTTAGCAAGAGTATACAAGGACTTACTGTCACAGACGATTACGTTGAGCTTGGTACTGCAAGGGCTTTAGGTGTTGTAGTTGATTCGAGAGTCGTTAAGAAATTCCTAGTCCGCAGAGAGAATGACGAGGGTTATCCGGGTCGTGTTTCTATTTGCTGTTATGATAAGAATGGCAGAATCCTAACCAATACTGGTTCAAATCATCCGTATGTTAAGAGCATGTCATACACTTCTTTTAACTATGATACAAATTACGGTGGTTCTTATCGTATAGTTGCTGATTATGGTAATGACATATATGTTCATGTAAATGATGATGTTGCTAAGATTGCCATTATGTTTAATAACGGCACACAACCATGTCGACTACGAGGTTTTGCTATTTACGGCTTAGACGGAAAATATGCATCAGTATCATCTGGTTACGAAGATATCATTCCTGGAGTTAACATAGGCATCTTAAAACCAACAGCTGGGACATGGAATAAAGGTAAAATTGTTCTCAATGATAATAAGGTTGAACTCGGTAATATCGGAAGTAAATATGTTGTTGACGCATGGGAGTGTATTGCGGACGGAACACCTGGAACATGGATTGAAAAAAGAAGTTTGACAGGAAATTAAGGAGGGTGTAAGTATGGGAATTATTAAACCAATCGAAACAGGTTCAGGAATTGTGGTCAACGAAGCGTATGGTCGAATCGACACGTTAAGCGGATCAAAGTCAGGGTTAGATATTACAGTAAACTACTATGTCAGTCAAGGAGCATTTCACGAAGGAAAAGGAATTATTGAAAAAGAAATCCACCATTTTGAGCCATCTGTTGGTGATGTAGCACCGAATTTCATTAAACAAGGCTATGAATATATCAAAACTCTTCCAGAATTTGAAGATGCACTTGATGTTTTAGATGATTAGCATGTCACACACGTCGCATATTGTTCTGTAACACCGTACCTAACAGAATTACAAATATTTAATGTGAGCGTCCTCGCTTTGAGGGCGCTTTTATTTTGGGGCGCTCGGACTATCGGGCGTCTTTTTTTATTCCAAAACGCAAAGGGGATGCAGAAATGAAGAAATTAACGGCTCAACAAAGCTTATTTTTACGAGCAGGCAGCGTAATTAACGACTTTGAACGGAATAACTTTAAGGTTAGCGCAGATGTTGCCTCTCGAGCAGAGGAATTAAAACCGCAACTATTACACCTGGTCACATACGATAAAAGCTTTGGATATGAGGCTGGATTGTTCTTAAACGGTTTAGTATTAGCGACGAAGCAAGCAAAAGGACAAGATGTATTAGCGGAGTTCAAGGCTGTATGTGAACGCATTAATGCAGCGCTAGAAGCGAGGTGCTAACTAACGTATGGCTTTCAATTTAACGGCTATCTTTAAGGTCAGAGACGAGGGCAGTTCTAAGCTCCGCAAACTGACCGAGACAATGAATAAGATGAATCGAGTTAGTAAGACAACTAGCGATAGTATGTCAAGAGCGCAATCAGCGACCAATAAGCTTGGAGGTGCAGTATCATCCGCATCTAATCGAATGGGTGGATTTGAAACTCGCGTTTCATCATTGCGCGTGGGTGCTAACGGGTTCAGTGCATCATTGCGTGGGATGCAGAGTAGTTTAATTGGACTCATGGGTGCTTATGCGGGGGTAACGGGGGCAGCCAAATTGTTTAACGCAACAATCGGCGCTGCAGCAAACTACGAACAAAATGCGATGGCAATTAGCGGGATGTTCGGTGACGATAAACAGGCGAAAAAATATCTCCAAATGGTTGAGAAGGCTGCAATTGATAGTCCTGTATTAAATAGTACAGATATGATGACAAACTCAAAGGCGTTCATAGGACTCAGCAAGAACGTTGATGAGCTAAAACAAGTTTGGGGTTTAGTTGAGCGCATTCAAGCCTTTTCTGGCGTAGATACTCAGCAGGCATCTTTCTCGACAAAGGAACTTATGCAAGGCGACTACGTTTCGATGTACGATGCGATAGGGTTAGATAAAAAAGAATTACAGAAGATCACTAAAATGGACGGCTTGTCGGCTAAGATGGCTGGTTTAGATAAATTATTAACCAAAATGGGTGTAACAGATGAAATGGTTAATAAGATGGGAAATACAACAAAAGGCTTGTGGTCCCAACTTGAAGAGAAGTCTCAATCGTTCTTTAAAAATATGGGGATGGAAAGTAACACAAAATTAGGCGACTTCTTACGGCGACTAAACAAGATGTTTGATGGAATTGATACCGAAGCACTCAGTAACAAATTAGGAAGCATGCTCGGAAAGGTCACAGATAAAGCAATTTCGTTGTACGATCTATTTGTTAAATGGCGTAAACCAATCGCATATGCAGCAGGCGCTATAGCAACGTTTACTGGCGCATTAATTGGTTTAGGAGCGATATCCATTCTAGCGAATCCAATCTCGTTAATTGCCGCTGGAATAGCCGCAGCAGCAGTCGGACTTAAAGCACTTTACGATAATAGCGAAACGTTCCGCGGTGCTATCAAAAAAGTGGTTACTGTAGTAAAAGACTTGTGGTCCGTATTTGAAAAAGGCGGTACGAGCGGTTTAATAAGCGTTCTATTTCCGCCAGATGTTGCGAATCAAATAAACGGAATTATTGACGGAATCAAATCGAAAGTTTCAGAGTTAATGACTGCGTTTGAAAACGGAGGCGTAGGCGGAGTATTCGATAAAATTTTCGGAGAAGGCTCGTTTGAAACGCTTAAGACGAAGTTTGAGGAAGTCAAGACGTACGTTACCGAAAAAGTGACGCAATTTCAAGATGGCTTTGACCGTTTAAAAGAGGCGTTCTCTCAGGCGTGGACTACGATATCTGACATCATATCCAATGTTTGGACGATTATCGAGCCTTATTTAAGTGCTTTCTGGAACATGTTACAGGTTCTCGGCGACGTTGCAACGATGGTATTTGATAACGTTATCTCTCCGGCAATCTCATTCCTTGTTCAACTATTCTCGACTCTTTGGTCGATTGCGCAGCCGATTTTAATGGCGCTAGGTCTTGCGTGGGAAGCATTATCCGCAGTTATCAAGTGGGTATGGGACAACGTATTAGCGCCACTTGTAGACTTTATCTTAACTGGCGTCAAAAATGCGATTGATAACTTTTCTGAAGCGTTATCAATCGTGCAAGGTTGGTTCGAAACATTAACGGGTTGGATATCGTCAGCCTACGATAAAATTAAGGACTTCATCGGATTTATCAGCAACGCTAAGATGCCGAGTTGGATTACAAACGGCATCAGCGCAGGCGTAAACTTCGTCGGAGGTTTATTCGGCGGTGGCGATGATAAAAAAGGCGGTAAGAAATCGCATTACAGCGGACTAGACTCCGTGCCATATGACGGATATTCAGCGCGTCTCCATAAAGGTGAACGCGTCTTAACTGCGCGTGAAAATCGGGATTATTCGGAAGGCAATGGTGGTAATGGTTCAGGCGAAGGAGTCGTTATCTCTGGCAACAACTTTACAGTACGTGAAGAGGCGGACATTCATCGCATTGCGTTTGAGTTAGCGAAATTAATCGAGAAGGAGAGGGTGCAAGTTGGCTAAAACAAGCATATAAAAACAAACGGGCAGGCATCGGCTTTTATAGCGGTGCTTGCCGTCTTTTTTTATTTAACGGAAAGAAGGTGATTAGATGATAGTCGGAAAACGATTGTATAAACCGTATGTGGTATCAGATGCGGAGATATCACGCCTTATGCGCGAGTTAAAGGGACATGAAGCGAAGGTTACTGCGATTGTTCTACTCGCTCAAAATGACGGATATTTGACGCAAGAACAGGTCGCGCAATTTGTTGGAGTAACGAGAATGACGCTATATCGTTGGAGACACTTTGATTACGTATATCAGTACGAGCTAGAACGTCAATATGATCGAATGAGCGAGCATTATTCGAAAGAATTTCGCCGGAGCAGTAGACGTAAGTCATCCTTTGAATCGATAATGAGCGATTATGACAACGTAATGATGATGATGGGTTTAACGTAAAGGTGAAATTACGAATTGCGCAAATCACTTTATATGACGCAGTTTTAATGTTACATTTTCCCCGTTGGAGAACGTTTTTGGGGCGCAAAATGTCGGGCAGACGCCTTTTATGGACGCGCCCTTAAAACACTTTGGGAAGTCACATTACTTTATAAAATGCGTTAGTTTTGCGTTACATATAATAGAGGGAACTCGGATTTTGTACGATTTACATAAGTAAGATGACGTAATGTTAGCGCTTATTACAGGGGGCAGGATGTCGGATTGGACGGGGCGGTCTGAAACTTAAGGGGTTGCATTACCGATAGAGTACACTTATGTGGTAACGAAAATGAATACTCACAATCGTTGATATAGCGCTATTCTTTAATTACCGTTTGACTGTTACCGTAATTATTGGTACGATAATGGTAACAATAGCAGATGGAAGGCGGTAATATTATGGCATTAATCGGGTATGCTCGCGTAAGTACGAAGGATCAAAACGATGCTAGACAGTTAAAGGCGTTAAAGCTAGCCGGGTGTGGACTGACTTATACGGAGAAGGTTAGCGGTAAGGATATGAATAGACCGGAACTACAACGTATGTTAGAAGAGTTACAACCAGGCGATGTTATCGTTATACACGAATTAAGCCGCCTGTCTCGCTCAACTAAAGACTTACTTGAAATCGTTGACGTTATACAAAGTAAAGGCGCTGGCTTGCGTTCGATTAACGATACATGGCTTGATTTATCCGACGATAATCCAATGAGCGAGTTTATCTTTACGATATTCAGCGGACTTGTACAGTACGAGCGTAAGCTAATTAAGCAGCGTCAAGCGGAAGGAATTGAAATCGCTAAAGCTAAAGGAAAGTTTAAAGGACGCAAAACGAAGTTAGTCGAAGGTGGAGAAGAAGAAGTTAGACGCAACGCTATCATTAAGGATTATCAAGACGGCGTTTCAATCGCTGATATTCGCACAACTTATAAAGTTGGAACGGGAACAATTTACCGATTGCTTGAACGTGAAGGAATAAAACGATAACAAAACGATCAATGAACGAATTAAACCTCGTTTGTTGGTCGTTCTTTTTTTTTGCGTTGAAAGTGCGTGACCCCCAAAGGCCTCGATTCTGACAGGCGTCATCTGCCGTTCGGAACTTACATACAACTTTTTTTCATTTGGGGGGTATAAAAGGAAAAATAATTAATAAGTAGAATAAATAGGTAGGAGGGGTGTAAATGTTATCCATTTTTAAGAAGAAGCCAGGCGGAATTATCCGTCATTTAGCGTTAGAGGATTTTTATAGTACGTTATCCGAGTCGGAAATTGAAGAAATTAAAGATTCTTTAGCTCATCCGTATCAGCTATCGAACAGGCCGTATGTGCGTGATGATTTCGATAAAGGAAATCGTACTTACAGCGGAAGCGCATCACAGTTTTTAGAAAGTTTGTCTGAGGGCTTATCGCCTGATCTTCGTAAACGAGTCTTAATTGAGGCTATAAAACGTGCTACAAATTCTGCGGACAAGCATTTTCCTCGAACAAAGATCGCAGAAATGGCATACAAAGCCGGAGATTTCGACGAATGTGAGCGATATTGCCTTGATGTTATTAACGAATTGGACTTAATTGCGTTTAAAGGTGCGAGAGTAGTTGCGTTTAGCAGGCTCGCTATTATGTACGAAAAGCAAGGCCGGATACAAGATGCGCTTAATATATCCGAACAGGCGTTGAAAATTGGTCAACATGACAAGACTAAAGGCGGTTACGAAGGTCGCATCGAGAAACTAAAACGTAAAGCAAGTAAAATGAAATAACCTTAAACGTTATAAATTACAGAAAACGTAATTAACGCAGTAGTGACGCGGGTTTACGAGGGTTGCGTATTTTAATTAGGTGGTGTATAGTTCGTATTGTTAACGAGTAATTACCGACCATATCGCGCGCGTGTTTCGGAAGAATGGGGACACAATCTATGGATGAAAAATTAATTAATCAGACAGAATTAGCAAAGATGTTAGGTGTAAGTGTATCGACTATTGCTAGGTACAGAGAAAAGTTTCAATATTTTCTTGGTACATTCTCGCAACCTATGGGGAATAGTGTTCTATTTAATGAATTGGAAGTCGATGCTATGACGTATGCTAAACATAGAGTATCCGGTACAGTTTTTATGCTAGACGCAGTTAAAAAGGCTATAAAGAAGTTTTACGGTATAGATGTTCAAGATGTAGGTTGTGAAAATTGTGCGATGTTAGAAAGTGAAATCGCTTATAAAGATGAAGTGATAAGGCAGCAACATACGTTACTTTCAACGTTAACAGCCAGGTCTATTAAATAGTTACTTGCGGTTCTAGTAAGTCTACATATATAATGTAAGAAAGTAATCTATCGTTTTAATAATACGTAAGTGTTGTAAAATACGTCGTATTCAAATACCGATAAAAAATACGTACAGTAGGCGTTCATGCTTACGAATAGTATACCGTTCAATTCACGATCGATAATCCAAATGCTATCGCATCATGTGGCTGTGGTACGTCTTTCAAAACAGCAAAACGTGAAGGTACACCTGAGATTTGTGATTAAAAAGTAAATGTCTAAATGTTGAAGTAGAGTTGTAAATAACAGTAGAAATTGCTGTGTATAAAATTCAAATGTGTAAACACAACCCTAAAATGAGGCATTTAGGATTTGATACCAAGCCTTTTTGATTTGTATGTTGAGAAAACATAACGAATTGAGGAGGCTTTTTAATATGGCTTTAAAAAGAAGAAACGAACAACTAAAGTAAAATGGCAATGGGCAAGGAATATCCATCTATAATAGGTAACAACGAACGCGTACTTTAAAGTAACTCAAAAACATTATGTTTTTTGTAATCATGAATTATTGTGTGGGGTAATAATTCCATCAATTCTTCTTTAGTAGCCCACATAAATTGCTCATGTTCATCCGAGAGAGATATTTCATCATTTTGACATTCGCAAAGAAATGTAAGAAGTACAATTTGTCGTGTTTTATGAGTTAAAAAGGTCGTAGAAAAAAGATGCGTCCTTACGCTAATAGTTAAACCAACCTCTTCAAGAAATTCCCGTTTTAAAGCGACATCAAATGATTCTCCAAACTCTAAAACACCACCAACGCTTTCCCATGTACCTGCCCCTGTTTCATCAAAAGCAGAGCGCTTCACAATTAACATTTTATTATTTTTTATCAAAATACCTTTGACTGCTACTTTTATTTCTTTCATTATGCACCTACTTTAGAACAGTACTAATTCCGCATATTTGATATATTCTTTTAAAAATACAGGTGCTTGAGGGTTGTTAAGTATTTCTTCCGCTGCTAACAAAAATATTTTTTCTACTTCGTCAGGCTGTTTAACAAAAAAATCACCTGATTCATATTCACAAAGGAAAATAACATTAACAACGTTTTCACCTTTATCTGTTACAAATGAAGCGCTATGTATATATTTCAAATTCTCTTTAATCTTAATGCCAATTTCTTTGGAAATTTCTCTTTTCAAAGTTTTTTCTAATATATTTGATGAATTTCCTTCAATCTCTACTTTTCCATCAACAAGCGAAAGTAATCCACTGGCATGTTCTTCTTTTTTATTGCTCTCAATAATGAACCATTTATCATCTTTCCTTATGGCTCCTTCAACATTGACAATAAACAAATCTAACACTCCTTATATATTGCAATTATATATAACTGAAAATTCGGTCTATATAAAAATAACATAGTAAATTGTAATTTGGAAGTTAATTAGCAAATGTATAGTAGAAGAGATTAAGCCTTCCCATAGGATAAAGTGATAAGGTTTAAATCACTTTTCATCGGAGGGAGATTAATTGTTCAACGAGCCTGCAATCGTTTTAGGGCATAACAAAAGGACTCGCAAATCTAAAAATTAATTATAAATGCAAGTCCTCTGAAAGATCAGTTAGTTCAATAATATTTCTTTTTTTCGTTGAGAATGGTAAATCGGCTAATACAAAAATGAATGATATAAATGCTGGTGTAAGTACAATATTGTAAAAATTTATTTCTGATGGTTCTTTTACATAGTAAAAAATAAAGTTGCAACAACTAATTAGAATGAAACTAATTATAATAAAAAAGAACCTCTTTCTTTTATCCTTCTTATTTAGCTTTCTAAAATTTATTATTGTTACGGTTACTATATAAATAATGAATAAAACAAGAAAAATTAAATAATACAATATAAACTTAGCTGCAAATACACTTCCAATATCCTTATACGCAATAAATAATGAAATGATCATACCTACCAAAACAACCATAGATATAATGATTGTAAAAATGCTTTTCTTCAATTAATTGATACCTCGAAATTCTTATGTATTACAATTATTTTCTCAAAAATTTGGAATTCTGTTAACTGGTAAAATAATGTAATGAGTATTACCTAATCATTCGCCACAGGCTATGCTATGTTCATTGATTCACATAAAAAATTCATTCAAATGAATGGTACAGGGGAAGCCTATACAATCAAGAATGATAACAATTTTTTCGGTATTTTAGAAAATGGAGCAGAACCTTTTTATATTTCTTTTTAAATAAAAAATAAGGCCACGATATTTCTAATCGTGGCCCTATTAATGTACCAATATCTCACTGCTAGTGAAGCTGTGTTAATACATAATCATAAATTTCATCTGATGATTTATTAAGAGCTATGGAGAACTCTGAAAAAATGTTCTCTTGTAAAGATTGCAGTAATTTCTCTTCTTGGTTAGGGAATTTTTTTTCGCTAGCACTATATTCAATCTTTTTTCGTAACAATGTGTTTAAAAGGTTTGCTTGTTTTTGGCGATTACCGGATTTAAATATTTCTAGATAAAATCTTGATCGATGAGTGTTTTGTTCAATCCATTCTACACCAGGTGAAGTGAATGAATGTAAAATATTGAGTGCTTCTTCTTTTTTAATAATGTCTCTAAGGTGTTTTTTTGAATTGTCAATAGGGGTACGAATGACTAATTGTGGTTCATTTAGTGGTTGTAAAACGTAATATGTTTTTGTAATGTCGTTAAAGGTTTGTTCACAAATATCTTTAATGGAACAAAGTCCATGTGATGAATAAATGACTACATCGCCAACATTGTACATGTATATTCCCTCCAACAAACTATATTGTCAACTAAGTTGACTAAATTAATTGTAAGCAATTATAAGAATTTTGTCAACTTGATTGACGATTGCTGTTGTTTTTTTGTATATTAGTAACGAAAAATATGGAATGAAGGTGAACCAGTTGAAGGACGAATTGCAGAATCGAGATGTAATTGACTTGTTGAGCGAACGTCACGAACTACTTCGACGACTTGCTGAAGAGAAGTGGAATAAGCATCATAATATTTATATTTCTAACTCTGAATGGTGTATTTTGGGGATAATTTATAAAAAACAATTTATGATTTCAGACGTTGCTAAGGGTGTTGAATTTACAAGACAAGCAACCCATAAATTTATAAAAAGTTTGGAAGCAAAAGGATTAGTGAAGGTTACTGATGTCGAGCATAGTAAAAAACATAAAGCAATTCGTATGACTGATTTTGGTCAAGAATGTTTTGAAAAGAACGAATGTTATAAAGCTGATATTGAACAGCAACTAATTAATACTATAGGAGCAGATCAAGTAAACAATTTAAAAAATATATTAAAGCTTAATTGGAATATGGAGCAATTGGAAGCATAATATTCGTTGATCTAGTCTGTGGTGCTAACGAAGTACCCTGTTTTAGCAAATATACTACACTGCTTTGAAAAAAGTAAAAAAGCCTCTCCGTTATGGAAGAGGCTTTTTAACTTCTTTTAGCAATTTTTTTGGTAGCGAAAGCAAAGCTCAGCGGCAATTACGCCAAGGCGAAATCAAGCACACGTTATGGTGATGGTCCTGTCATTTGTATCGGTGCGGCATATTTATAAAATTGGTGTACGTATGTATTTTATTATCGAGAGTATAGAGTAACCGAAAAATTCTGAATAAATACTTCTAAATATAGAAAATAGGCCGTTATAATAGTGATATAGAGGTGAAGGATATGAGAAAAGATAGAGGAAAAGTTTGGTTGGGCGTTGCGGGGGTAACCGTAAATGAGATAGGGCAATGGCTAGTTGTCAAAAAGGCCTATAGCGGATTAAAGGGAAGATGGTCGTTGCCGGCTGGTTTTGTCAATGCTGGTGAAACGGTAGATGAGGCTGTTGTTCGTGAATTAAAAGAAGAAACGGGTATTGATTGCTATGTATCAGGCTTAATTGGTTTTCGAACGGGTGTGATTCGTGGTGACATTAGTGATAATATGGCGATATTTTATTGTCGGATGAAAGATGAGCAACAGAAGATTTGTCTTCAGGAAAAAGAATTATTAGAGGCGAAATGGATGTTTCCAAAGGAGCTAGCTCAAGATGAGATGACATCAGTGATGTTAAAAGAAATGGCATCTAACCAATTTGAAAAGCACCAATTAGAGGGGATAGAAGGTATAAATCCAGGAGATGTCTTTGGTTATTCCTCTTATAAATTGTTCTTTAAAAAATAGAGTGACAGGGGAGGGGACCTATGATGGAACTATTTTTATTTATGTTAGAGCGAGTAGGACTAATCATTGTGTTTGCCTTTTTAATGTCAAGGTGGCGCCTCTTTCGGGGCATGCTATTTCAGGATCAAGGGGTTCAGGAAAAAGTTTGGCTCATTATTATTTTTAGTGCTCTAAGTATAGTGAGCAGCTATACAGGGATAAAAATCGAAGGTGGTACTATTTATCCTTTAAATCAAATGATACATAGCACTATAAATGCGGAGGAGGCAATTGCGAATACGAGGCTAATTGGCGTAGCAATTGCGGGTATTTTTGGTGGGCCACTTGTTGGCGTTAGTGTGGGGATTATTGCAGGGATTCATCGTATTACCCTTGGCGGTTTTACAGCGGTTGCCTGTGGTGTTTCTACTATACTAGCAGGATTCATCACAGGTGGTTTAAGTAGGCAATTAAAAATACGTCAAACCTTCTCCTATAAAAAGGCTGTTATGATCGGAATTTGTGCAGAAACTTTACAAATGATTGTTATTTTAATAATAGCAAAGCCTTTTGGACAAGCTTTGCAATTAGTTTCTTTAATCGCTCTACCAATGATTATTATGAATGCCCTTGGGATTTTAATATTTTTCATTATTATTAAAACGTTTATTGATGAGGAAGAACGTACAAAAGCATTACAAACACATCAAGCATTTTCAATTGCGCAACAAACAATCGAACATTTTCGTAAAGGGTTAAATGAAGAATCATGCCGAACGGTTGCGGAGATTATTAAAAGAGAAATTAAGGTTGAAGCAGTCGCGATTACAGATACAAATGGAATATTAGCACATGTAGGAGTAGGTGAGGATCATCACGTCATTCATCAAGAAATAATAACAGCTTTAACGAAGCGAGTGTTAGTAGAAGGACGCATTATTACAGCGACGTCCGCAAAAGAAATCAATTGTCCACATGAAGATTGTCCGCTAAGTGCTGCGATTGTCTTACCATTAAAAGTACAGCATAAGACGGTAGGTACCTTAAAGCTATATTTTATTAATGTTTCTTCATTGACTGGGGTGAAAAAGGAGCTAGCTGAAGGTCTCAGTCGACTATTTTCCTCGCAGCTTGAATATGCTGAAATTGAGCAGCAAAGAAAGTTATTAAAGGATGCCGAGATTAAAGCGCTACAAGCACAGGTTCATCCTCATTTCTTATTTAATAGTCTCAATACTATTTCAAGTCTGATCCGAACGGATGCTGATGAGGCTAGAGCTTTATTGATAAAGCTTAGTACGTTTTTCAGAAGTAATTTGCAGGGAGCCCGACAAATGCTGATTCCGTTAAAAAATGAAATTGACCATGTAGAGGCTTATTTGTCGATTGAACAAAAAAGATTTCCAAACCGCTATGATGTGAAGTTTCACTTGGATGAATCACTGTTTGATGTACAAATCCCCCCATTTACCTTACAGCCACTTGTTGAAAATGCCATTTATCATGCCTTTAAAAATCGTAAGGAAGGCAAGATTGACGTTAAGGTGCAGCGAATCAATAATAAGTTATTACTATTAACAGAGGATAATGGCTGCGGGATGAGAAATGAGCAGGTTAAACAGCTTGGCAAAATGATCATGCAATCCGAACAAGGTACCGGGACAGCCTTATGGAATATTTATCAGCGCATCCATGAAATTTATGGAACTGATGCAGATTTTCACATTTCAAGTACGTTGGATGTTGGCACGAAAATTATGATACAGCTGCCATTAAAAGCCACAAGATGGGAGTAGAGAAATGTTAAATATCTATATTGTAGATGATGAACCGTTAGCAAGGGCTGAATTGCGATTTTTATTGGAGCAAACAAAGTTAGTTCAGATCATTGGTGAATCGGATGATCTGGAGGAAATACTGTTGGATCCACAGTTTGAGCAGATCGATTGTGTGTTTTTAGATATACAGCTAGGCGTAAACAATGGCCTTGAATTGGCAAAACAGCTGCAACTAAGTATACGTAAACCTGAAATTATTTTTGCTACTGCTTATGATGAATATGCATTGCAAGCATTCGAAGTGAATGCCTTTGATTATATTTTGAAACCATTTGAGCCAGAGCGTGTACAAAGTGCTGTTGAAAAGCTGGTGGCTAAAAGAAGAACAACACAGGTTAAGACGATGGAAACATTAAAGGATATGCAATTGGACAAGCTTGATAAATTAACAGTTTATCTGAATGATCGGATTTTACTTATTAAAATTCAGGAAATTTTATATTGTACATCTGAAGAAAGTAAGACAATTGTTGTCACGGAGAAAGGGAGATATTTTGCTTCAGAGTCATTAGCAGCTTTGGAGAATAAACTTACTTTAAAAGGCTTTGTGCGGGTCCATCGGGCATTTATCGTCAATTTAGAGCATATTGAAGAGCTCGAGCCATGGAGCAGCTCAAAATACAATTTGATTTTGCATAATAGGCATTCGATTCCTGTCAGCAGGCTTTATATGAAAGATGTACGAAAGATATTTCAGCTATCAAAATAACTGCATTTCAACAGTAGAAAACACCCTTTCAACTTGGAATTCTTACATTTTGGTGAATTTTATGAATAATCGGTCAATTCGTTTGCTATGATGTGAAAAAAGTAAAAGG
The DNA here is from genome assembly GCF_058791335.1 of Lysinibacillus sp. EB271-A1-10B. Classification (NCBI taxonomy): domain Bacteria; kingdom Bacillati; phylum Bacillota; class Bacilli; order Caryophanales; family Bacillaceae; genus Lysinibacillus; species Lysinibacillus sp. EB271-A1-10B. Next base: position 45,897 of record NZ_JBYTDL010000023.1, on the reverse strand, counting down.
AGTGATAAAATGAATGCTATTACAATTGTGATAGGTTCTATTTGTGTACTGATGATTAGCTATCGTTTGTATGGCATATTTTTCACAAAGAGGGTACTTAAGATAAAAGATGATACGCCCACCCCAGCACACGCTATGGAGGATGGTAAAGACTATGTTCCGACGAATAAATGGGTGACATTTGGGCATCACTTTGCTGCAATCGCAGCAGCTGGACCGTTAGTCGGACCTATTTTAGCGGCACAATTTGGCTATTTGCCTGGGCTCCTTTGGCTGTTAATTGGTGCGGTAATCGGTGGTGCGGTACATGATGCAGTAGTGTTATTCGCTTCAATGCGCCATGGTGGAAAGTCTTTATCTGAGGTCATGAAGAAGGAATTAGGACCTATTGCAGGATTCTGTACAGGCCTTGCCATGCTTTTCATTATTACAATTACAATGGCCGGGCTATCGATGGTTGTCCTTGGTGCGTTAGAGCGAAATCCATGGGGAACTTTTGCGGTAGGGATTACTATTCCAATAGCGATGCTTGTTGGTATTGCTTACCGTAAAACAGGAAATTTAATAGTTACATCGACAGTTGGCTTTATTTTGTTGATGATTGGTGTATTTCTTGGACCGATGATTCAAGGAACAGCATTTGGCGATTTTTTAACGTTTGACCGTGATACTTTAGCTATTATTTTACCGATTTATGCATTCTTTGCAGCGGCATTACCTGTTTGGCTCTTATTAGCGCCGCGTGATTATTTAAGTAGTTTCATGAAAATTGGTGTATTTATTGCTTTAATCATCGGGGTCTTTTTCGTTAACCCAGTTATTCAATTCCCGCCAATTACGGAGTTTATTCATGGTGGTGGTCCAGTAATTGCTGGACCAGTATGGCCATTCGTCTCTATCACAATTGCCTGTGGGGCTATTTCTGGCTTCCATGCTTTTGTAGGCTCTGGGACAACGCCGAAAATGATTGATCGCTGGGAAGATATTCGCATCGTCGGTTTTGGTGCGATGCTCGTAGAATCTTTAGTAGGTGTAATGGCTTTAATTGCAGCAACAGCCCTTCATCCTGCAGATTATTTTGCGATTAATTCAGCCCCAGCAGTCTTTGCTACATTAGGAATGGAGCCTGTTCATTTACATGCTTTAGCTGAAAGTATTGGGATGGATTTAGAAGGACGTACAGGAGGAGCGGTAACGCTTGCAGTTGGGATGACTGATATTTTCACAGGGATTCCTTGGTTTGCTGAACTATCTTCTTATTTCTATCAATTCGTGATCATGTTTGAAGCGGTCTTTATTTTAACGGCTATTGATGCTGGGACGCGTGTAGCGCGCTATTTAATCCAAGATTTTGGCGGCAATGTATACAAGCCACTGAAGCGTACAAATTGGATTCCGGGTACAATCTTTGCAAGTGCACTTGCATGCTTCATGTGGGGCTACTTATTGTATTCAGGAGATATTAGTTCAATTTGGGTATTATTCGGCGTCTCGAATCAGTTGATGGCAACAATCGGTTTAGTATGTGGTGTAACAATCGTATTAAAAGTTGCAGATAAGCGAATCTATGCCTTAACATGCTTTATCCCATTAGCCTATTTATATGTCACTGTAAATGTAGCAGGCTTTTGGATGATTAAAAATGTGTATTGGAATACAGCGGCGGCTGGTTACAATATGTTAAATGGTATATTGTCTGTCATTATGTTAATGTTAGGCTTTATCATTGTTATTGCTGCCATTAAAAAATGGGCAGAGCTTTGGAAGTCACCAAAGTTTTTATTATCACAAACAGCTTCATAATGAAAAGCGAGAAACTATTGAAAATTAGTTGTATACTAGTTTTCAATAGTTTTTTTATTGGCTAATCATCAAGAGTTATGGATGACATATGTTAATTTTATGCCACATATAAGCGGATCTTCGTTACGACTGGGCGACTCCTTGGGGATTAGCGGCACAACGGACGCCCCCCGGCAAAGCGCCCAGTTGGAACGGAAATCAACTACACGTTATGGTGATGATTCCTAAATATGACGAACAAGCGAAATCAAGGATATGTTCATTGAAAGCGTTGTAGTAATCATGTAAACTTATGAGAGGAAAACGGAGGTTATACATACATGGATGGTCCAGTTTCATTAGTACAGTTAATCATTTCAATTTTGTTATTTTTCGTTATGTTCTTTGGTATTGGATTTTTATTGAATATGCTTCTGCGAATGACATGGTTAATGGCAATCGTGTATCCAATTGTTGTTATTTTTATTGTCGATGATGTAAGCTTTTTAGATTATATTTTCAAGCCAGGTTCTGCATTTCCAGCACTTTTAGATAAGTTACAAGCATTGCACCTTGTTGATGTGTCCATTTTATCGGGTGGCTTTGCTGGTTCAATTGTAGCGGGAATTGTCATGATTTATTTACGTAAAAGCGGTTATCGAATGTTTTAATTTCTTTCAGCGGGTAAACATCCGCTGAAAGAAATTAAGCCTCCGGCGGATGTCATGGATTCGAAAAGGAGTGCTTTGTGCTAGCACAAAGCCGATTCCGGACGCAATTTTGCCGAGGCATAATTGATCTTATTTCAGCAGATGTCCAAGCATCTGCTGATTTTTTTATTGAATTTTTCCGATAAATCGTGAACAGCTTCCGATAAATCGTGAAATGTTTCCGATAAATCGTGAAATGTTTCCGATAAATCACAAAAATGTTCCGATAAATAAAAAAACACAGCCTCGGCATGAGGATGTGTCTATTTTTACAAAATAAACTGGTATGTGATGATGGCGATAAAGATTCCAGTCAATGCTCCAAAAAATACCTCGCTCCGTTTATGACCTAGTAATGTTTTTAGCTCCTCCATTTTTTCTTGGCCATCCATTTGCGGCCATTTTTTTAAATCATGAAGCAGTGTTTCAAAGTCCTTTCGTAGTTGATTTAATACTGCTGCATGTTGACCTGCCTGGAAACGTACTCCACTTGCATCATACATGACGATAAATGAAAACATAGCGGCTACGGCAAAAATTGGGGAATCTAATCCTGTTTCATAGGCTATAGAGGTTGTTAGTCCTGTTACGGAAGCGGAGTGTGAACTGGGCATACCCCCGGTGGAAGTAAATAATCCCCAGTCAATCTTTCGAGTCATTAAAAAATGAATAGGGATTTTTACAAACTGTGCGAAGAGAACAGCAAAAAGGGCAACGAGTAAAGGGGTATTTTGAAGTAAACTCATGATCATCACAACCTTCACTTATAATTGCTTTTATTATAACATTCATTATTTTCTAAAAGCCAAATATTACGCGTTTTCTGAAATTTAGGTATAATAGAATACTGAATGGAGGAATGTACATGCATATTGTAAAAGAAGCAAAAACATTTGAAACGATTTCTACTGAAGTGTTAGTAGTAGGTGTCCCTAAACATCGTGAACAAATGCAGGAATGGGCAAGCTTTTCTTCATTTTATGGAGAATCCATTGATGCGTGGATTAGTGCAGGAGATGTATCTACTGCGTTTAAAAAAATGACGAAATTGCCATTCTTGAAGAGCCACGTAAATCTTAAACGCATTTTATTTGTTGGTTTAGATGACCGTAAAGACCTAACAGAAGGCGATATTCGTGCAGCATTTGGGTTGCTTGGCAAGGAACTAAGGGCCTTAAAGGTTAAAGAATATTCCATTTGGCTTGAGTCGTTTACGACAGAATCGATTACTGTAACAGATGTTGCATTTTTAGCTGGTGAAGGAACTGGTCTAGGTTATTATGCAATTCCTCATTATAAAACAACATCAAATGAAGTAGATAAACGTATTGACGCGGTTCATCTTGTAACGTCTGCTAATGATTTAGATGAAGTGGTGGCAAGCTTTGAGGTTGGCGCTATTTATGCAAATGCTGTAAATGAAGCACGTAGCTTAATTAATTGTCCACCAAACTTACTGACAGCGACAGACTTAGCAAATTACGCAGAGTCCCTTGCAGTCGAGTATAATTTTGAAGTGGAAATTTTAGATAAAGCACAATTAGAGGAGCTTGGAATGGGCGGTATTTTATGTGTCAATCAAGGCTCCCATGAAGAACCTCGTTTAATAACATTAAAATATAAAGCGACTGAAGATTTTGATGATCCAATTGGTCTTGTCGGCAAAGGGGTTACGTATGATACAGGTGGCTATTCCTTAAAGCCAAAAGATTCAATGGTAGGCATGAAGGGCGATATGGGTGGCGCTGCAGCTGTGCTAGGTGCCATGAAAATTATTGGTGAATTACGACCTAACAAAAATGTCTTAGCTGTTATTGGCTCTACCGATAATATGGTATCTGAAACAGCATTTAAGCCAGATGATGTCATCACGACATATAGTGGTAAGACGGTCGAAGTGTTAAATACCGATGCGGAAGGACGCTTAGTATTGGCAGACGCTACTACATATGCTAAACAACAAGGAGCTACTTCCCTGATTGATGTTGCAACGTTAACAGGTGGAGTGATTACTGCACTTGGTATGGATAAAACAGGTGCACTTTCTAATGACGATGAATTCTTTGCTGCTTTCATGGAAGCTGCACAGGAGACGGATGAATTTGTGTGGCGTATGCCTTTAACAGAAAATGACAAGAAACGAATTCGTAAATCAGACGTCGCTGATTTGAATAATTCTCCTGGTCGTGATGGTCACATGATTTTTGGCGGAGGCTTTGTTGGTGAGTTTGTTGGTGATACACCATGGATTCATTTAGATATTGCAGGAACGTCAGATGCGATGGCTGTACATGACTTAGGTCCAAAAGGTGGTACAGGTGTAATGGTCCGTACACTAGCAAACTTTGTGCAACGTTTAGGAGAAGAAAAATAGAATAGGCGATGGACGTGTGATATATGCATCTCCCTACATACGATAGAGTAAAAAAGGGAGGAAGCTTATGACATTCTTCGGAGGTTATCCAGGAGGAGGCTTTTGGCCAATCGGCGGGCCGTTTTTGGGAGGATTTTTAGGAAGTTTTCTTGGATCACAGTTTGGCCCATCTCCATTTTTTTCGCCGTTCTATCGCCCATTTCCACCGTTTTACCGACCAGGTCCACCATTTTTCCGACCAGGTCCACCGTTTGGAGGGCATCGTAGATATTAATTCAAATAAAATAAATCTTAAAAAACCAGATGTCAGCAAGCGACATCTGGTTTTTTTTAACAAGTTAAATAAATATCATATTCTAGGTATTAAATAAAGTGTTGACAGAATATACTAAATTATTTATTATTCTTATTGTATTAGTAAGAATTAAATACGTAGCTGACTAGCAAACTAGAGGCTCTTATTATTCACAGGCATTGCTCTGCCCATGGATAATTTGAGTCTTTTTTTATCTCTAAGAAAAGACGAAAGGGAGTGAAATCAAATGGGAAAAGTTTTTATAGTGGGTGCTGGACCTGGCGATGTTGATCTTATCACAGTAAAAGGATTAAGGTGTATCGAATGTGCTGATGTCATCCTATATGACAGACTCATTAATAAGACTCTACTATCCTATGCTAAACGAGAAGCTAAGCTTATCTTTTGCGGTAAGCTACCTCAGCAGCACGCCATGATTCAAGAGCAAATTAATCAAGCACTTGTCAGCTATGCACAGCAAGGATTGATTGTAACGAGATTAAAGGGAGGAGATCCATTCGTTTTTGGAAGGGGAGCTGAGGAAGCAGAGGTACTAGCACAGCATAATATTCCATTTGAAATAGTGCCTGGTATCACTTCAGGGATAGCAGCACCGGCATATGCGGGAATTCCTGTTACACATCGTGACCTAGGCTCAAGTTTTGCTATGGTCACTGGGCATATGAGAGAGGGCAAAGATGATGGAATCCAATGGGAAAGTCTTGTAAAAGGGATTGATACGATTGCTATTTATATGGGGGTCGGTAACCTTCCCTATATCCGTCAGCAGCTGCTCAAGTATGGGCGAGATAAGGAAACACCAATAGCGCTCATCCATTGGGGTACATTTTCTCAACAAAAAACAGTCACAGGGACTTTATCTAATATTGAAGAACTAGTTCAGCGAGAAAATATTCAAAATCCAAGCATAATTGTAGTAGGAAAAGTTGTTACTTTGAGGGAAACACTTCAATGGTTTGAACAAAACATTCCGCAGCCACAGTTAGCAGAAGTTTCTGTGTAAGGATGTGGGTTTATGCAAGCCATTTTATATATCGCTCATGGAAGTAGAGTAAAGGCGGGAGTGGAGCAAGCCGTTACCTTTCTGAAGAGCGTACAACAAGAGATTGAAATACCGATTCAAGAAATTAGTTTTTTAGAACTTGCAACTCCGACAATTGCTGAAGGGATTGCAAGTTGTATTAACCAGGGCGCTACAGCTATAGCGATCGTGCCTATTTTATTGCTTGCCGCTCAGCATGCAAAGCACGATATTCCAAGTGAGATTGATAAAGCAAAAGAAGAGCATCCACAAGTGCGATTTACATACGGTGAACCACTTGGGGTCCATGAATTATTAATTGATACATTACAGACTAGAATTTTAGAAGCAAGGTGCCCGCCTAACAGTGCAAGTGTCTTACTTATAGGTCGTGGGAGTAGTGATCCTGCAGTAAAGAGTGATTTAGCCAAAATTGCAACAAGATTACGTGATAAATACGCTTATGAAGCTGTAGACACGTGCTTTCTTTATGGCATGGGCCCTACGTTCGAAGATTGGTTACAACAAGAGCAGAAAAGGGGCAATCAAGTATTTATAGTGCCGTATTTGTTGTTTACCGGGATTTTGCGCCAAAGCATAACAAGGCGATTACAAGATTATGGGAATAAGAATGTTATTTTATGTGAAAGTTTAGGCTATGACGACAATGTAAGGAAAGTTTTAGTGGAACGTATTTATCAATTATTAAAACTTACTAAGGAAGGTGTTTTGTAATGGTAGATAAAAGGACTGAAAATGTAAATCTTGCATTAGATAATGTCCGCCAAATTTTAAATACTGTGAACCACGGATCGATTACATTGATTGTGCAAAATTCCTATGTGGTCCAAATAGAAAAGAAAGAAAAAATACGACTTCGATAATTTTTAATTTCTTTCAGCAGGTGTCCAAACATCCGCTGAACAGAGGAACTCAGTCTACGAACGCCACTTCCTGTGGCAACGACTGAGTGACCGACATCGTGTCGGCCCTAGTGTTGTTGCTGACGCTTCGCTTTCGCACAGACAAAAACGTGTTGCTGACGCTACGTTAGCACTGCGCTTTCGCACTAAAAACATTTGCAGGCTTAAGCACAAAGCCGATTCCAGACACATTGTTTATCTGCGCGAAAGCTTAGCGTCAGCGGCAATTATACCGAGGCATAATGGATCTTTTTTCAGCAAACGTTTTGTCAGATAAATTATCAATAGAAGAAAATGATACGAATACGTGAGGTGGCAAGGTTGAAACTACAAGTAGTAAACAGTCCATTTAATGAGGAGCAGGTAAAGCTGTTAAATGAGCTGCTCCCTCAACTAACAGGAGAACAGAGGATTTGGTTAAACGGTTTTTTAAGTGCACCACTAGCAACTAGTAATCCAGTTGTTGAGGAAGTAACACCGATAGTAAAAATAATCGCCAAAACAGTAACGATTTTATATGGTTCACAAACAGGTAATAGCCAGGGGTTAGCTGAAAAATATGCCTCAGCCTTGAAAGACAATGATGTGGACGTAACGATTTCGTCGTTAGCAACGTTTAAACCAAATAATTTAAAAAAGGTGACAAATCTTTTACTTATTGTTAGTACCCATGGGGAAGGGGATCCACCTGATCAAGCGATACAGTTCTACGAATTTTTGCATAGCAAGCGAGCTCCAAAGTTAGAGCAACTTCATTATTCGGTGCTAGCCTTAGGAGATAGCTCCTATGAATTTTTCTGTAAAACAGGAAAGGATTTTGATGAGCAGTTTGCAAAATTAGGGGCAAGTCAAATCGTACCTCGCACAGATTGTGATGTAGATTATGATGACACTGCAGCACAATGGTTCTCAGCTGTTCAGCAGAAGTTGCTTCAACAGACAGATGTAGCTGATATAACGACTACACAAAATAAAACAGCGCAAGGAGACACTACATATTCTCGAAAAAATCCGTTTTATGCAGAAGTACTTGAAAACATTAATTTAAACGGTCGCGGATCAAATAAAGAAACACGTCATATTGAATTATCCATCGAAGGTGCAAATTTTTATTTTGAACCAGGAGATAGTATCGGTATTCAACCGGAAAATGATGAAAAGCTAGTTGATGCTTTAATCACAGCGTTACAGTTTGATCCACAAACTGTAGTAAACGTCTTTGAAGAAACACAGCCATTAAAGGATGTATTGCAAAAAAAACTAGAAATTACAGTGTTATCTAAGCCATTGTTACAAAAAATTGGTGCCTATACGGTCCATCAGGAATTTACAAAGCTATTAGATGACTCTAATTCTTGGAGGGACTATGCAAAAGGGAGAGATTTGCTTGACGTTGTGGAGGACTTTGCACCATTTATATGGGATGCGCAGAAATTTGTAGATTTACTACGTAAAATTCCAGCACGCCTATATTCCATTGCTAGTAGTCAAAAAGCAAATAGTGAAGAGGTACATTTAACAATTGGGAAAGTAAGCTATGAGACGAAGGGACGTCAACGTCTTGGCGTTTGCTCCGGAAGCGTAGCAGAGCGTATTCAAATTGGAGACACATTACCGGTATATATTCAAAAAAATCCGAACTTTAGACTACCAGAGCATGAGGATACACCGATTATTATGATTGGTGCTGGAACAGGTGTTGCTCCGTACCGTGCATTTTTAGAGGAGCGTGAGGAATTAGGAATCGGAGGGAAAGCTTGGCTAATCTTTGGTGATCAACACTTTGTCACAGACTTTCTTTATCAAACAGATTGGCAACGTTGGCTTTCTTCAGGCACACTAAGTCAATTGCATGTCGCTTTCTCACGTGATACTGATAGAAAAATATATGTTCAACATAAAATTGAGGAAAATGCTGTTGCTTTTTATGAATGGCTAGAGCAAGGAGCTGTCATTTACATCTGTGGCGATAAAGAGTCGATGGCGGCTGATGTTGATGCAACAATCCGTCGCGTTATTGAACAACAGGGACAAAAAACGCCAGAGGAAGCTAAAGCCTTTGTTAATGAACTAAAACAGCAGAAACGCTATCAACGTGACGTTTATTAACTTCCTTCGGCAATGCTTTCTGTAGCGACAGCTACAATTCTGCCAAGGAATATTTGATTAAAGGAGCGATAACAAATGACAGGGAAAATTATTTTACCTCCACAACAGGGGAAGCCTAGTGATGTAGAGCGTATTAAAAGCGATAGTAATTATCTACGCGGAACATTAGAGCGTACGATGAACAATCCATTAAGTTCAGGTATCCCAGAGGATGATAACCGTCTAATGAAATTCCATGGTAGTTACTTACAAGACGACCGTGATCTTCGGAATGAACGCCAGCGTCAAAAGCTTGAGCCTGCCTATCAATTTATGGTGCGTGTACGTACACCGGGCGGAGCAGCAACTTCAGCACAATGGCTAGTAATGGATGAAATGGCGAGAAAGTATGGTAATGGCTCCTTAAAATTAACGACACGTCAGGCATTCCAAGTGCATGGCATATTAAAATGGAATGTTAAAAAATATATGCAGGAAATCAATGAGGTGTTATTAGATTCTCTTGCAGCTTGTGGAGATGTCAACCGTAATGTGATGTGTAATGTGAATCCAAATCAATCCGCATTACATGAGGAAATCTATAATTGGTCTGCCAAATTAAGTGAGCATTTATTACCTAGAACACGAGCTTACCATGAACTATGGCTAGATGGTGAAAAGGTAGTTGATAGTCAGGATGAAGAAGTTGAACCTATATATGGTGCGCAATATTTGCCACGGAAATTTAAAATTGGTATTGCGATTCCGCCAAGTAATGATGTGGACGTATTTTCACAAGATATAGGGCTGATTGCAATTGTAGAGGAGGGTAGGTTAGTAGGCTTTAACTTAGCCGTTGGTGGAGGAATGGGTATGACACATGGCGATCATGAAACATACCCGCAGCTTGCTCGAGTAATTGGCTTTATCACACCTGATAAACTACTGGAAACAGCGGAGAAAATTATTACGATTCAGCGCGATTATGGGAATCGTTCGGTTCGTAAAAATGCACGTTTTAAATATACAATTGATGCCAGAGGACTTGAGTGGTTTAACGAAGAACTAACACGTCGTCTAGGTTGGACTATCCAAGAGGCCCGTCCATTTACTTTTAATCGCACAGGTGATGAGTTTGGTTGGATTAAAGGGGCAGAAGGTCAATGGCATTATACATTATTTATTCAAAATGGACGTATTAAGGACTTTGAAAATTATGAGCTTTTAACAGGATTACGTGAAATTGCGAAAGTGCATACAGGTGATTTCCGTTTAACGCCAAACCAAAATTTAATGATTAGCAATGTAACGCCGCAAAAGAAGAAAAAAATTGCTGCTATCATTGAGCAATATAACCTTACAGATGGAGCGCATTATTCTGCATTGCGCCGAAATTCGATTGCTTGCGTATCATTACCAACATGTGGTTTAGCTATGGCAGAAGCCGAGCGTTACCTGCCTTCTCTAATTACAAGAATAGAAACCATTATTGAAGAAGCAGGCTTAAACGATACAGAAATCGTTATTCGCATGTCAGGCTGTCCGAATGGTTGCTCGCGTGCAGCAATGGCTGAGATTGGGTTTATCGGTAAAGGTCCAGGGAAATATAATATGTATTTAGGAGCAAGTTTTACTGGTGATCGTCTCAATAAAATATATCGTGAAAATATAGGTGAGGAGGAGATATTAGCGGAGCTTCGTCCAATACTGCTCCACTATGCGAAGGAACGTCTAGATGGCGAGCATTTCGGGGATTTTGTTATTCGTGCAGGTTATGTAACAGCTGTGTACGACGGACGAGATTTTCATCATAAATAAAATAATAGCCCTGTAGCAAATTTTCTCTGCTACAGGGCTTATGTTGCAATATGACACCAACACTAAGAGACGTGTAGCAAGATATTTGCTACACGTCTTTTTTAAATGGAAAAGTCTTCGGGGATAAAGACTTTTAATTGCTTTGGTTTGACAAATACATGGTCACCAACCATAAGTTGAAGATTAGTAAATTGTTCTTTAGTCAGTTCTGCCTCTAAAAATTCATCTATATCTTCACGACGTAGCTCAACCTGTACGATAGGTCCGAGCAAATGAATATGGCTTACTTTGACGGGGACAGTACCAGATATATTTGTTTTCTCAATTTGAATATCATGGGGACGTACATATCCTACTGCATGATCCTCTGTGTATACCTGTGCGTCAGGTACATCAATCGCAAATTCACCATGCAGGAGCTTACCATTATGTAATCGTCCTTTAAAGAGATTCACATTACCTAAAAAATCATAAACAAAAGGGCTTTTTGGATTTGTGTATACGTCGTCTGGGCTACCAATTTGCTCTATCTTGCCGTTGTTCATCACGACAATTCGGTCTGCAACATCGAGTGCCTCTTCCTGATCGTGTGTGACAAAAATACTTGTAATATGAAAATCATCGTGAAGCTTTCGAAGCCAACGACGCAATTCCTTGCGCACTTTAGCATCCAGTGCTCCAAAAGGTTCATCTAATAAGAGCACCTTGGGTTCCACGGCGAGAGCTCTAGCAAGTGCAACTCGCTGACGTTGCCCACCTGAAAGTTGTGTTGGATAGCGATCGGCGAAATTTTCCAGTTTTACGAGTCTTAGAAGTTCCATCACTTTGTTCTTTATTTCTAATTTAGATGGTCTTGTTTTACGAGGACGTACTTTAAGACCGTAAGCGACATTATCAAAAACGGTCATATGGCGAAAAAGTGCATAATGCTGGAACACAAAGCCTACATTTCGCTCCTTTGGATGGCGATCGATCATCGATTGACCGTCAAATAAAATCTCCCCAACATCGGATGTTTCAAGCCCAGCAATAACTCGTAGTAACGAAGTTTTACCAGAACCAGATGGGCCGAGAAGGGCAACTAGTTCTCCTGATTGAATATGAAGAGAAACATCTTCTAAAGCTTGAAAGGAACCGAATTTTTTGGATACATTTTTAATTTGGATACTCATGCTGACAATACCCCCTTTAAGCAGATTTTGATTTCCAAGCAACAATATCTTTAACGATAAGTGTAATAATGGCGATCACGCTCATCAGTGAAGCAACGGCGAAGGCTGCTGCAAATTGGTACTCATTGTATAAAATTTCAATATGAAGGGGCATTGTATTTGTCATTCCACGAATATGCCCTGATACAACAGAAACGGCCCCAAATTCACCGATTGCCCGAGCATTACAAAGTATAAGGCCGTACAATAAGCCCCATTTGATATTCGGCAATGTCACATACCAAAACGTTTTAAAACCATTAGCACCAAGTGAAATGGATGCCTCCTCCTCGGAAGTACCTTGTGTCTGCATAAGAGGAATGAGCTCCCGTGCAACAAATGGCAACGTGACAAAGACAGTAGCGAGGACAATACCAGGTAGCGCAAAAACAATTTTAATGTCATGTTCAAATAGCCAATCACCAAATAATCCCTGTGAGCCAAATAACAAAATAAATACTAAACCAGCAATAACGGGAGATACTGCAAAAGGAAGATCCACAATTGTAAGAAGTAGATTTTTCCCTTTAAAGTTGAACTTTGTTAAAGCCCAAGCAGCCATAATTCCAAAAATTGCGTTTAATGGTACGGCAATTGCGACGACAGTTAAGGTTAACTTAATAGCTGCCAATGCATCTGGATGTGTGATAGCTGCTACATATACATCTACTCCTTTTTGAAAGGCAGTAAAAAAAATCGATACTAGTGGAAGCACAATGAAAAATGCTAAAAAAGCTAGTGCAATAAATGTTAGCGTATATCGGACAAAACGTGGCTCTTGTAAGGCAGCAGACTTTGTCGCTGCATTATTTTTTTCAGGAGCAACTTGCTGAATAAATGTAGATTGTTCCATAAATACCTCCTAATGTACAAAACGACGATTTGCCAACCATTGTATTAAATTAATGCTAAACAATAGAATGAAGGACGTGACCAGCATGACCACTGCAATAGCAGTTGCACCAGCATAGTCATATTGCTCGAGCTTAGTCATAATTATTAACGGTGTAATTTCAGTCTTCATCGGCATATTACCGGAGATAAAAACAACGGAGCCATACTCTCCTAGTGCACGTGCAAAGGCTAATGAAAATCCTGTTAAAATGGCAGGAGCAAGCTCTGGAAAAATCACTTTACGAAAGGTTTGTAGGCGAGTTGCTCCAAGGCTTGCTGAGGCTTCCTCAACCTCAGCACTAATATTTTGTAAGACAGGCTGCACAGTACGAACGACAAATGGTAGCCCGATAAATGTAAGGGCAATGATAATGCCGAGTGGCGTAAAGGCAATTTTAAAATTAAAAAATTGACCAATCCAACCGTTTGGCGCATAGAGTGACGTTAAGGCAATTCCTGCTACAGCAGTTGGCAAAGCAAATGGTAAATCGACAAGTCCATCGATGATTCGTTTAAACGGAAAGTGGTAGCGTACAAGCACCCATGCAATGATTGTGCCAAAAATAACATTTAATAAACCAGCAGCGAGTGCAGTACTGAAACTTACCTTATAGGAAGCGACAGCACGAGGAGCGGTCACAATATTAACAAACTCTGCCCAGCTTAAGGACATTGTATGAATAAAAATCATCGATAGCGGCAATAAGACTAGTAAGCTAACGTATAACATCGTATAGCCCAGAGAAAGGTGGAAACCTGGAATAATGCGGCGTGTTTTTTCATTAACAGTTAAACTACTCATAACATTCCTCCTTATTGAGGTACATAAATTTCATCGAATGTACCACCATCTTTAAAATGCGTCGCTTGCGCTTCTGCCCAACCACCAAAATCATCGATTGAAACGAGTTCAAGTTTTGGGAATTGCTCTTGATATTTTGCTAGAATTTTTTCATCTCGTGGTCGATAGTAATTTTTTGCAGCAATTTCTTGACCACGCTCACTATATAAATGCTTTAAATAAGCCTCCGCTACTTTGCGTGTACCTTTTTTATCAACGATTTTGTCGACGATTGACACAGGTGGTTCAGCTAAAATACTTAAAGAAGGTGTAATAATATCAAACTCGTCACCCAATTCATGGAGCGATAAATATGCTTCATTTTCCCATGCAATTAGGACGTCACCAATTTCACGTTCAACAAATGTTGTTGTAGCACCGCGTGCACCAGAATCCAGTACTTCTACATTGCTATAGAGAGCTTTCATAAATTTTTTTGTTTTTGCCTCATTATTTTTATATAATTTCCCTGCATAGGCCCAAGCAGCTAAATAATTCCACCGTGCACCACCAGATGTTTTAGGATTTGGTGTAATGACAGATACATCGTCTTTTATTAAATCATCCCAGTCTTTAATACCCTTTGGATTGCCTTTGCGTACTAAAAAGACAATAGTAGATGTATAAGGTGTAGAGTTATTTTCAAATTCTGTTTGCCAATCTTTATTTAATAGGCTTCGAACTTGTGCAATCTCATCAATATCGTAAGCTAGTGCTAGTGTAACAACATCTGCCTCAAGACCATCAATTACAGCTCGACCCTGTTTACCGGAGCCCCCATGTGATTGTTTTATCGTTACATCTTGACCGGTTTCATCCTTCCATTTTTTTATAAAATCTTTGTTGAATTCCTCGTAAAGCTCACGTGTTGGATCATAGGATACATTTAGTAGCTCCACAGATTTTCTTGTATCCTGAGCACTTGTATCTTTTTCAGAAGAGCTGCTACCACAGCCTGTTAATGTTAGTGCTAATGCAGATATAAGTACTAACGATTGGAAAAGATGTTTCCTTTTTTTCATAAAATTTCGCTCCTTTTTGATTTAGAAAATACAAAAGACCATCTACCAGAACGAATAATAATCGTCTTAAGTAGATGGCCTTCAGATCCTCTGATCAGCATTTTTATATTGGTTTGATTCAAAGCTTAGTTATACATTAAACATATATTTCCTATTAGTCAACAAGGAATTAAAAGTACTTCTTTTGATTATCATCATATGCAAGAATACAGTATAAAAATTTGGGCTCATTGAAATGAATTTTTTGTGAAAAGCCTAGTTGACTACTTGGTGTACTTTAGTATATATTTGGTAATAAGAAAAATGATTGTAGAATGAGGTAGCCAATACTAGTGAACAATCATTGCATAAGCTGGCTAGTCAAACTAGAGGCGTTTTAACGAAGACATGTCTATATATGTCTTTCGTTGGAACGCCTTTTTCGTTATGAGGGGGATTATATGTTAACATATGCAACTTGGCATGAGCCAACATTGAATTTTCAGGTAGACGAAACTTACAAGGCAGCACTGGAGGTTTTACAGTGGAGTTATGCTGAATATGGCGAAGATATCGTCTATGCATGTAGCTTTGGGATTGAGGGAATTGTCATGATTGACCTTATTTCAAAGGTGAAGCCCGATGCTACGGTTGTCTTTTTAGATACAGATGTTCATTTTAAGGAAACATATGAAACGATTGATAAAGTAAAAGAAAAATATCCGAAGCTGAACATTATTATGAAAAAACCAGCACTTACATTCGAACAACAAGCTGCTGAATACGGTGATGAATTATGGAAGTCTAATCCAAACAAATGCTGCGAAATTCGCAAGATTGTGCCGTTGCATGAATCATTAGCGAGCGCAAAGGCTTGGATATCAGGCTTGCGTCGTGAACAATCACCAACCCGACAAAATACGAACTTTATTAATCGTGACGATAAATTTAAATCCATTAAAATTTGTCCACTCATTCATTGGACATGGAAGGATGTCTGGCGCTATGTCTCAAAGCATAGTTTACCGTACAATCCATTGCATGACAGGGGCTATCCAAGCGTCGGCTGCGAGCACTGTACAAAACCGGCATTTACAATGGATGATTTGCGTTCAGGCAGATGGCAAGGGTCTGGTAAAACTGAGTGTGGATTACATGAGTAAAGGAGTTTTGCCATGCTTGAATATGTAGCAATAGCGATTAGTTTATTTTTTGCGATGAATATAGGTGCTAGTGGAGCGGCAGCCTCAATGGGAGTTGCTTACGGTGCAGGTGCCATTAAAAAGGCTTGGCAAGCACTGCTCATTTGCTCAGTGGGTGTTTTTTCTGGGGCAGTTCTTGGAGGTGGAGAGGTAGTAAAAACAATCAGCTCCGGCATAATGCCGCAAGAGTACATTACGGTAAAGATTGTCATTATTATTTTAATTTCTGCAACGAGCTCACTATTTTTCGCCAATCTTTTAGGTATCCCATTATCAACGAGTGAAGTGACAGTGGGAGCAGTTGTAGGTGTAGGAATTGCCTATAAAGTGTTATACATTAAATCATTACTTGTTATCATATCGTTTTGGGTAATAATCCCAATTATAGCGTTTGTCATTGCATTTGTCTCTGGGAAGTGGCTGTATAAATTACGAGTTAAGGGCTTGCTAAAAGATCATCCAATATTAACGATTCTCCTTGTGTTCGCTGGATTTTTCGAAGCATTTTCAGCGGGGATGAATAACGTAGCAAATGCAGTTGGACCTCTTGTAGGTGCAGGGATGATGAGTGTAACAACAGGCATATTGCTTGGTGGGGCATTTGTGGCGCTTGGCTCAATGCTTCTTGGAAAACGAGTGCTTGAAACAAACGGTAAAAAAATTATGCGCTTTGAGAAGGCAGAAGGGGTACTAATATCGAGTACAGGTGCACTCCTAGTCGGTGTAAGCTCTATTTTTGGACTTCCCGTTCCATTAACACAAGTAACATCCTCTTCGATTATCGGAATGGGGATGGCCAATAACGGAAAACAAATTTTCCATAAGCATATTGTGAAAAAGATAATCCGTATTTGGATTGTCTCACCGATCTTTTCTTTAGCTATTTCTTATTTTTTAGTACAGCTATTCTTAGAAAAAGATTTCTATACCATCATATTAATTGGCAGTATTATTGTTGGAACGCTTGGTGTCATTAGCTTAATGCGAACAATGCGTGAAGAAGAGCGCTCAATATACGATGCGGGAGAAGGAATTTAATACCCGAAAACATATAAAACTAAGTAATTCAATAAAATTAGGAGGATATTTTGATGAGTTTACAACCACATGGTGGACTATTAGTGCAAGCTATTAATCTAGAGAAGGATGTAACACCTATAAAGAAAGTAATTGAACTTGATGCCATTTCACTAAGTGATTTAGAGCTAATTGCTATTGGTGGCTACAGTCCAATTGAAGGATTTTTAACGCAGGAAGATTATGAATCAGTTGTTGAACATACACGCTTAGCGTCTGGCGTGGTATGGAGTATTCCGATTACATTACCTGTTGCAGAGGATGTAGCGGCAACATTGCAGCCAGGTGATGAGGCTAAATTAGTATACGGTGATGCTGTTTATGGCGTTATTGAAGTTGCTGATATTTATGAGCCAAATAAGCAGAAAGAGGCATTGTTAATATACGGCACGGAGGATTTAGAGCATCCAGGTGTTAAAAAGTTGCATGAACGTCCAAGTATTTATGTGGGCGGAAAAATTACATTAGTAAAACGACTAGAGCAAAGGTTCCCAGCCTATTCATTTGATCCGTTTGAAACACGTCAAATTTTTGAAGAAAATGGGTGGAAAACAATTGTTGGCTTCCAAACACGGAATCCTGTACATCGAGCACATGAATATATTCAGAAGGCTGCACTTGAAACAATTGATGGATTATTTTTAAATCCACTAGTTGGGGAAACGAAATCAGACGATGTTTCAGCCGCAATTCGCATGGAGAGCTACGAAGTTTTGCTGAAAAATTATTATCCTGAAAATCGTGTGCAACTAGGGGTGTTTCCAGCTGCCATGCGTTATGCAGGACCAAAGGAGGCTATTTTCCATGCACTTGTACGAAAAAATTATGGCTGTACACACTTTATCATTGGGCGTGACCATGCAGGTGTTGGTGATTACTATGGCACATACGATGCACAAAAAATCTTTGAACAATTTACGGAAGATGAATTAGGAATTATTCCATTAAAATTTGAGCATAGCTTCTATTGCAACAAATGTGAGGGAATGGCAACAACGAAAACTTGTCCACATGATAGCTCTGCTCATGTCATTTTATCGGGTACTAAGGTTCGTGAAATGTTACGTAATGGCGAAGTGCCTCCTAGTAAATTTAGCCGTAAAGAGGTTGTGGATGTATTGATTAAAGGAATGCGTAAGGAGGTTTTAAAGTGAGTTCAAATATCGTTTGGCATGAAGCTTCCATTACGAAAGAGGAGCGCCGTACACAAAACAAGCATCAAAGCTTTATTTTATGGTTCACTGGTTTATCAGCATCTGGAAAATCTTCGGTGGCGAATGCATTTGCACGCCGACTCTTTGAACGTGGCAATCAAGCATTTGTCTTAGATGGTGATAATGTTCGCCATGGCTTAAATAAGGATTTAGGATTTGATGAAGCTAGTCGAAAGGAAAATATAAGACGAATTGGAGAGGTATCTAAGCTTTTTGTGGAAAATGGACAAATTGTTCTAACTGCTTTTATTTCACCTTACCGAGAAGATCGTCAAGTTGTCCGTCAGCTTGTGGAAGTTGGGGAATTTATAGAGGTTTATGTGAAGTGTTCTGTTGAAACATGTGAAAAGCGTGATCCAAAAGGTCTTTATAAAAAAGCGCGAAATGCGGAAATTCTAAACTTTACTGGGATCAGTGCACCCTATGAAGAACCGGAAAATCCAGAAATTACTTTAGACACAGAACTTAATTCTATCGAAGAATGCGTAGACCAGCTCACAGACATATTAACTTCAAAAGGATATATTTAGGCTTAATAACCACGAGTAATAGTGGTGTGTTTATATTTAATAAATTTGCTTTCATAAAGAATCTGCTTACTCCTGAGGAAGCAGATTTTTTTAACTGCTTTCAGCGGTGTTTAAACAGCCGCTAAAAAGGACAAAGCTGGTTCCGGACGCAATTATGCCGAGGTATATTTGATTGAGAAATTTACCCATTTTTATAGAACGTTCCCAAATGTTGTGAGATGATTAAATCATCAATCATTATAGGAGATGAAAGAAATGAGCATACATATTCAACTATTAACCGAGGATATTATAAACCAGAAATTATTAAATGAAATATTGGAACTTTGGAATGAAAATGCCATAGAAACTGCAAATTGTGAATTAGGAGAGAGTGAAAGGAAGGGAATTCAAGAACAGCTAGAACAATATATTAAATCAAAATATGGGGCCATTTATATAGCAACGAATGAAAATAATGAAATGATTGGTTTTGGAATGGCTTCGATCAAAAGGGATTTTATTTACGATATGAACTATGGCCAAATAGACGAAGTATATGTAGTACCAGTATATAGAAGACAGAAGGTTGCTAAACGTCTAGTAGATGACTTAGTGATTTGGTTTAATGACGAGCATGATACTTCAGTAGTAAATGTTTATGTAGATTTAGAAAATGACTTAGCACTAAATTTTTGGGAAGGTATTGGTTTAGAAAAAGAATTTTTTATGCTATCAAACAATTAAAAAAGTGGCCAATGAAGTCTATTCGTTGGCCACTTTTTTGAAAAGTTATTTAATGCCTTGTTCCTTTTTCATCCGATCAATTTCAGGCCCAAGCTCGTCGTGAATTGTACCTTTCCAAGGTTTTACACCAGCAATGTATGAGGAGCGAGTCATTATATGCCCTCCGACAGGACCTGTGATGAACAGGAACAGTATGCCAAGCAAAATGCGGGGATTAAAGTGATCTTCAATAAGCCAGAAGTGAAAGAATACGCCAATGAGTACGCACATAACACCGAGCGTTGCACTTTTAGAAGCAGCGTGGGCACGTGTGTACAAATCAGGTAAACGGACAAGACCAATGGCTGTCACGACAATAAATAGCACCCCGATAGAAATGAAAAAGATAACTAAACTATTAGCGAGTATTGTCACGTTTAATGATATCTCCTTTCTCTATGAATTTAGAGAAAGCAACCGTACCGATAAACGATAAAATCGCTAACAATAATATAATCTCTAGGAAGAAGCTTGTTTCAACCAATACTGAAAACAGTCCAATTAGCGAGATGACTGATACACCTAATGAATCCAATGCTACCACACGGTCGGATGCAGAAGGTCCTTTAACCATTCGATAAATAACTGCAACCATCGATAAGCAAATCACCACAATTGCAGTAATAATAAACGTTGTCATGATTTACTCACCTCCAAAATCGCTTTCTCAAATGAATCCCGAATTGCAGTAATTGCTTCATCGACATCACTCATGTCGATAGCATGTACATACAAAGTTTTTGCATCATCTGATACGTGCACTACTACAGTACCAGGTGTTAACGTAATGAGACTCGATAATAATGTAATTTCCCATTCTTGTGTTAAAACAGTAGGATAGGCGAAGAACGCAGGCTGCATATCCAACTTTGGCTTTAAGACCACTCGAAGCACTTGTATATTCGCTAACACTAACTCTTTTAAAAAGAGTAAAGTCAATTTAATGATTGCCCATATGCGGTAGACGTAAAGACGGGTTGTAAAAAATCTACGCATAATAACGAGTAATACAATACCGAGAATGAACCCAATGATAAAGCCTGTTGCTGTGTAATTAGAAGAAAGGAACATCCAAACGAAGGCAAGCATAACATTTAAAATAATTTGAAATGCCATATCTCTAATCCTCCTTCAATACAGCATCTATATAAATAGATGGATCACTTAATAGTTTTGCTGCATCGTCCATAAATGGTGTAATCCATTCAGAACCAACGCCATACGCTACGGTAATGAGCACTAGAATAACAGTAGGCATGAATAGTGTATGATAGACTTTTTTATCGACAGTACCTGTCGTTTCTTTTTCCTCACCCCAAAAGGCATAAAGGAAAATACGAATAACGGACAATAACACGAGAAGTGACGAAGCTAAAATAAAAATACTGCTCCAGTTACTGCCTGCTTCAAAGCCTCCCTGAGCAATTAACAGCTTTCCGACGAAGCCACTAAGTGGGGGAATCCCTGCTAAACCAAATGCTGCAATTAAATAGAACCAACCGAGGGCAGGGTATTTATTCATTAGACCGCCCATTTTTCGTAAATCAGATGTGCCCGTAATGTAAATCACTATACCTATTAACATAAAGAGCGCTGCTTTTATAAGCATGTCATGAATTAAATAGAACATGGCACCTTTTAGGGCGATTTCATTCATTTGAGATACACCGAATAAAATAACACCTACAGCAATGACGATATTATAGATAATGATGAGCTTCACATCGTGATAGGCAAGAGCACCGATACAGCCCGCAATAATTGTTGCAACTGCTAATGCCATTAGTAGATCATGCGTATATGATAAATCATGAACGAAGAACAATGTATATGTTCGAGTAATCGCGTAAATGCCAACCTTTGTTAATAGTGCACCAAATAGCGTTAGTACTGGTATTGGAGCTGCCGCATATGAAGTTGGAAGCCAGAAGTATAACGGGAAAATAGCCGCTTTTAACCCAAATACCATTAAAAATAGTACAGCTATAACCGTAACAATACCTGGCTGATTAATGTCAGCAATTTTTACAGCAATATCTGCCATGTTTAATGTGCCTACTACTGAGTAAAGGAAGGCAACTGTTATAACAAACAATGCAGAAGAAATAACATTAATTAAAATATATTTAATGGAACCTTTGAGCTGTCCTTTTTCGCCCCCAAGAACGATGAGCAAATAAGAGGCCATTAACAATACCTCGAAGAATACGAAAAGGTTAAAAATATCGCCTGTCGTAAATGCCCCGTTCACCCCAGTTAAAATAAACATGATCCCAGGATAATAGAAGAAGCGTTCGCGTTCCTTTGTGATGGAACCAAAGCCATACCAAACAACAAAGATGGCAATCAGAAGCGTTGTTGTGACAAGTAGTGCGGACACCATATCTGAAACCATCGTTATACCATACGGCACAGGCCAGTCCCCGAACGTCACCTTTTGTATACCGTCATTCTTCACCTTTATAAGCAGTGAAAGGGCTGATATAAGTGCGAGCCCTATACCAAGTAATGCGAATGAACGCTGGTATTTTAAGTTTTTTTGCCCAAACATCAAAATTATACCGAAGAAAAACGGAATGATAATGGGTAGTAGAAGGAAGTTATTCATCCTCATCACTTCCTCTCATTAAGCTTATATCATCTGTCTCGAGCTCTTGGTAAGAACGGTAAGCAAGTACAAGGAAGAAAGCAGTTACCCCAAAGCTAATAACAATCGCTGTTAAAATAAGCGCTTGTGGTAATGGGTCTGCAAAAGTTTTTGCCCCTTCCTTTAAAACAGGTGGTGCTTCTCCACCAAGCCCGCCCATCGTTAAAATGAGAAGGTGAGCACCATGACTTAAAAGCCCTGTCCCGATTATAATACGCAATAAGCTTTTGGATAAGATTAAATAAACCGCTGCCATAAACAAAAAGCCTATGACAAACGCCATAATTATTTCCATTATTCATCCTCCCCAATCGTTTGAATAATGGTCATCGTAACGCCGACAACAACCAAATAGACACCGCTATCAAAAAGCATAGCCGTGTGTAATGACTGTTTGCCTAGAAGCGGTAAATCGAAATAATCAAAGAAATGTGTGAAAAACGGTTTACCTACAAACATTGGGAAAGCGGCTGTTGCTAGGGCTAGAAGTAAGCCAATTGCAGTTAAATACGTATAATTTATTGGTAAAACTTTACGAACCGTATTTAAATCAAAGGCAAGGACTAAAAGTACGATAGCACTCGATGTTAAAAGTCCACCGACAAAGCCGCCCCCAGGTGTGTAATGACCAGCAAGGAAAATATGAATGGAGAAGAAGAAAATAATGAAGAATACAATTTTTGTTGTAAATTGTATAATGACATCATTTGTTTTCATGCGATTTCTCCTTTCTATTCATGCGTAGCTTGATCATTGCTAAAATGGCCATTCCAGCAATACCTAGCACTGTAATTTCAAATAATGTATCAAAGCCACGGTAGTCTACTAAAATTACATTGACAATGTTTCCACCGCCAGCTTTTGAATAAACTGTTTCCTCATAATACTTCGAGATAGTCGGAATCAATTTTTGTGAATGTGCAGACAGTGCTATAAGCGTAACCATAACACCGACAGCAATGGAAACAATTGCCCGATTTAATTGGAATCGCATGCGCTCTTCTCGTTTTCCAAGCTTCGGCAGATGATAAAACGCTAGTAAAAATAGCGCAACAGAAATCGTTTCAATGACAAGTTGTGTCAATGCTAAATCAGGAGCATTAAAAATAACGAAGAACAATGCTACTGTGTAGCCGACAGCACCAAGACCTATAATCGCTGTTAAGCGTGACTTTGCTAAAATTGTAATGGCTGTTCCAATGACTAATACTACGACTAAAATGATTTCGTAAGGACTAATAGGTGCAGTATCTTGGAAGGAGACTGTAAAGGCCTTCTTCACAAATAAGGAACCTATGACAATCGCGGCAATACTACTAAACATATATAGCAGGTAATGACGCATAGAGCCTGTCATATATAGACGTGATACACGATTTAATCCTACGTCCAGTCCAAGCATTATTTTGTCGTATGCATTATTCAATGTTAAAGATCGTGGGAATTTTTGATAAATACCCTGCCATTTCGGTAATGATACAAACAATAGAACCCCAATAATTACTATGCCAAATGTCATGATTAATTCGGGTGTAATTTCACCATGCCAAGCCGCCACGTGAATATTAATATCCTTTGGTGAATCATATAAGAATGGCTGAATGGCTTGTACTGCTGGCTTTACAAAAGTATCCCCTACTAGGTTCGGAATAAAGAAGATTGTTACCACTAATGCTGCTAAAATCATCGGTGAAATCAGCATGCCAATTGGTGCCTCATGTGGTTTGTGAGGTAATTTCTCTGGTGTATATTTACCAGTAAATGTTCTGAAAACAAAATAGAAACTATAGACAAATGTAAAAATACTAGCAATCCAAGCGACAATCGGGAAGAGTGCTCCCCATGTATCAAAGCCGAAAAATTCAAAATTTTGCAGTGCAAGCATTGCTGTTAAAAACATTTCCTTACTTAAGAAGCCGTTAAATGGCGGTAGACCGGCCATTGATAAGCTTCCGATTGCCGCGACTGTAAAGCTAAGCGGCATAATACTCATTAAGCCACCGAGCTTACGAATATCACGTGTACCTGTTTCATGATCGACAATACCTGCAATCATGAATAAGCTTCCTTTAAATGTTGCATGGTTGATCAGGTGGAAGATCGCCGCAAAAGCAGCAAATTTAATCGTATCTGTTGCCCCATTGCCATGAAATGCTAAGGCACTAGCTCCGAGCAATGACATAATAAGGCCAAGCTGACTCACTGTAGAGAACGCAAGGATTCCTTTTAAATCTGTTTGTTTCACAGCAAAGAACGAACCCCAGAATAGCGTTAAAATACCTACGCCTGTAACGAGCCATACCCAAAGCTCAGAAACTGCGAAAATTGGTGTAAAGCGTGCTACTAAATAAATACCTGCCTTTACCATTGTTGCGGAGTGAAGGTATGCACTTACTGGTGTTGGCGCTTCCATTGCATCTGGTAACCAAATGTAGAATGGGAATTGTGCAGATTTTGTAAATGCGCCTAAAAGTATTAAAACGAGTGACCAAGTGAACATTGGATGCTGCACTAAGTTAGGTGCCATGACAATAAGTTCACGGATTGAATACGTTCCTCCCATTAAATACAGAAGGATGAATCCTCCTAACATCATTAAGCCGCCGCCGACTGTAATCATCATTGATTTAAGTGCACCAAAGCGAGATGCATCACGAGAATACCAGTAGCCAATTAGTAAAAATGACGAAATGGATGTTAGCTCCCAAAAGAAGTACAAAGAAATTAAATGATCTGACTGTACTACTCCTAGCATTGCGGTCATAAATAGTAATAAGTAAACATAAAAATTATGTAATCTTTCTTTATGTTTGTCTAAGTAAAAAATAGAGTAAAGTACGACTAACGAGCCAATTCCGGTAATGAGTAATGAGAACAGCAAGCTAAGTCCGTCTAAATAAGAAACGACGGAAATATCAAGCGATGGAATCCAAGGAAGCTCTTCAAGAAAAACTTTACCATCTGCTACTTTTGCGATATATGAGGCGTAAATAATCGCGAGTGTAGCAGGGACTGCAAGAACAAACCAGCCTGTGTGAATATTTTTAATGCGTTTATATAAAAATGGCACAAATATTGCAGCAAGCATTGGAATGAAAATATAAAGTACTTGTAACAAAAAAATCCTCCTTTATGCAAGTAAGTAGGTTAATTATAACGCACTTTTTGTATGAATGCATATGCACTCATAGGATTTAGCTTGCGATAGTGGAAGAATTTTGGATATATTATAAATAAGAAGTTATCAATAAAAATAGAGGAAAAAAATTTTTATGAGAAACCCTTATATTTATGGTTATCTACCATTGATTACGATTTTGTTATTTAGTTTGACGTTTGGTATGTATGCTGTAAGTGAATCATTGCAAGTTTTTCATGCAATTGGTGTATATTCTGGCATGCGGGAGTTTTTATCTGATTTCGAGCTCCGTGTTTTTTTACTAATTGTCTTTGCGGGAATCTTTTTTATGTTATTTTCAGCATTAAAATTAGTAGGGGAAACGATTCATGAGCTTGGAATGTTATTTTTCTCAAAGGATAATGATGGTGCGACAGTTCATCAAGCACGAGGCGGATATATCATATTATTAGTTGGTGCAATATGTTCAGCCTTTGCTATTCAATTTATTTACGTATTAGTAGGTATTTTTGTCTTAACCGTTTTTATCTACTTTATTTACCTTATCTATAAAATGAGCCATTTTATGTCGATGAGTGGAACGATTGGCTTACTAGTATTTGAGCTATTTATGTGGACAATACTATTATCGCTAATAATTTATGTTGTTTTAAAATTGTATAATGGCATCTTGGCAAGCTTGCCGTTTGCACATTAAATGCCTCGATTTTCATTAAGTATTTATCCAATTACATAATACCGTTCAACGAGAAAAGGAGCGGCCCAGAGTGATGAATTTCACTTAGGGCTGCTCCTTTTCATTGAGAATATATGACTATTTACTGTAGTAAAACATTAAATAGTTGATGGTGAATCTTATAGTCTTCTAATCTTTCCATAGATTGTGGCTTATCATAGCCTAGCCAAACTGCTGCTGTGTATTCATCGTTTAATCCTGCAAGCCAGTAGTCGCGATAGTTGTTAGTTGTTCCTGTTTTCGCACCGACATAGTTACTTCTACTATAAACGCCTTGTCCTGTACCTCGAGTAACAACATCTGAAAGGATTGAACGCATATTCTTAACCGTTTTAGGTGACCAAATTTGATCGCGTGCTGGATCCCAGCTGTAAAGCTCCGTTCCATCAGCTGCTGTTACTTTACGGATGCTATGGGCTTGCGCGTATGAGCCGTCTATAAAGCTTGTATAAGCGTCTGCTAGCTCGAGTGCTGTAACACCATACGTTAAACCTCCCAAGGAGACAGCATAATTATGGTCTTTTGCCACGATGGAGCGAAAGTTAAAACGATCTAAGTAACTAAATGCTGTATCAATTCCGACTGTGTTCAACAGACGGAGAGCCGATGTATTGTAGCTATATTGAAATGCTACTCGAATTGGTACATCACCGTATTTAAAGCCGCCATAGTTTTGAGGACAAAATGAACCGACACAATAACTGCCACCACTCACTATAGAATCAGGTGTGTGTGCTGTCGTTTCAAAGAACGGTGCATATACCGCTAATGGCTTAAAGGCAGAGCCTGGCTGACGCGTTCCTTGAAAGGCTCGATGATAACCAAACTTTTCATAGTTCTTCCCTGCATACAGACTAACTACTTCACGGGATTTATTATCAATAACTGCTCCGGCTGCTTGTAATTGGCCTGGGCCTAGAATGGCAGTCATCTTTTTCTCATCATTTGCTTGTTTGTCTGGATTAAGCGCGGTATAAATCGTTAATCCATTTTGAAATAATATATTGAGTCGATTGTCTAGCTGCGCTTTGATTTTTTTCTTTTCTTCTTCACTTTGTGTTTTTGCAAGACGATCTGCATAGCCTTCTTTTTCTGCAACTAACCATTTAAGCTCTTGTAGGACGTATGTGCTGTACATTGGGTAGCTTTGCGCTTTATTCTTTACATTTAATGTTATCGTTTCAGCTTTATGTGTATTAGCATCTTCTTTTGTAATAGCGCCGCTAGTTGCGAGTGTATCTAATAACCGCTCTTGTCTCGCTTTTGTTTTATCAAAATTTTTTAAAGGATTATAAAGTGAGGGGTTATTTGGAATGGCCGCAATAAATGCAATTTCAGCTATAGATAATTCTTGGAGTGGTTTTTGAAAATAATAGGTAGCTGCTCCGCCAATTCCATAAACTTGATTGCTAAAATAGGCTTCATTTAGATACATCGTTAAAATCGTGTCTTTATCAAATTCTTTCTCAATCTCATAGGAGTAAAAAACTTCTGTTAATTTTCGTTCATATGTTTTTTCATCGGATAAATAACGCATACGAACGAGTTGCTGTGTAATAGTGCTGGCACCTTGAGACGTTGAATTCGTGCTTGAGTTAGCAACAACTGCACGGACGATTGCACTGAGGTCAAAGCCGATATGCTCATAAAAATGAGCGTCCTCACTTGCGATGAAAATTTCCTGGGCAATTTTTGGGATCTCTTGTAGTGTTAGAGGTTGCCTCCATTCGACATATTCCTCGCTAAATGTGTTGCCGTTTTGATCAATAAGTGTTATTGGAAGTTGTGGCTGAACTTCCGGTAAGTGAATAGCGCTAGCAATTTGCTCCTCATGCGCTTTTGCCGCATGGATTTCCGTCCTAATATTTGTACTAATCCACCAAAGGACAGGTAAGGATAGTAAAATGATAATAAAACCAAAAGCCTTTTTCATGTGTGCCTCCACTCTAAATATGAGTCATTCAAAAGAATAACATATTTTGGATGGTTTCCAAATACTCGTTCCGACCTATTTGCACTTTTGTTGTCTCTTCGGCAAAGCGAGTTGATTTCCGTTCCGACTGGGCGCTTTGTTGCTGCCGCTTCGCTTTCGCACAGTTAAAACATTTGTTGCTGCCGCTTCGCTTTCGCACAGAAAAAATCCGCTTCGCTGAAGGGTCTCCTCTGTGACGCTGATCCCTAAGGAGTCGCCCAGTCTCCACTCCAATCAACCACTCACATAACATATCACTCTAAAATATAGTCATTAAAACGATACTTCAGTAAGAGGGTTTCGTCTATGCAAATACTAAGCGACAGCAACAACAACACGATGTTGGTCATGAAGGTGTTATCACAGGACGTGATGCTTTTAGCCTTCGTTCCTCCACTTGCTCGCCCTGGAGTCTCGCCTATTACACTGTCCCTAAGGAACCTCTCAGTTGGAACGGAAATCAACCCTCCACTTTGCTTAATAGCCAAAAAGTTAAAAGTGCAAAAAATCGTCAATACTTTGGTGAAGAAAACCATTAAGAAGTATGTTAGACTAAAATGAGGTCAGAAATGATATTATTATCATTTTCATTGAAACTGAAATTTTACTTTTAAAGGAGAGACTTCAATGTTTCCACAATTAACAACAGAAGTACTTGAAGGCGAAGTACTTGTAGAAATGAAAACAACATTAGGTGCCGTCAAAATTAAATTATTCCCTGAGCATGCACCAAAAACGGTTGAAAACTTCTTAGGCCATGCAAAATCTGGTTACTATGACGGCATCATTTTTCACCGTGTAATCCAAGACTTCATGATTCAAGGTGGTGACCCAACTGGTACAGGTATGGGCGGCGAATCAATTTGGGGTAACTCTTTCGAGGATGAGTTCTCTGATAGCGTATTTAATCTACGCGGTGCACTTTCAATGGCAAATGCGGGTCCGAACACAAATGGTTCACAATTCTTTATCGTACAAATGAAGCACCTTCCAAGTGATATGCTTCGTCAATTACAAGGTGCGGGCTTCCCTGAAGAAATTATTGAAGCGTATGCTCAAAATGGCGGTACTCCTTGGTTAGACCATAAACATACAGTATTTGGTCATATTGTTGAAGGAATGGACATTGTAGACAAAATTGCAGATGTAGAAAAAGACTTCCGTGATAAACCAGTAGAAGATGTGAAAATCGAGTCAATTACAGTTTTTGAATAATAATTGTAAGGACGTGTAAAACATGAAACATTTAATGTATCAATTTTTATATTTCCCAGAAGATAAATCAGGCTATATTCCTGCAGCTTTTGAATTTTTAATCATGCTTATTTTATGTATTGTTGTATTTACCGTTTTCCGTAAAATTTCTAAGAAACAAGAAATGAAATCAAAGGAAATCGAAGCACGTATTCTTTCAGAGAAAAATAATACAAACAATCAGCAAAATATTTAAAAAACACGTTTGTGGAAAGCTATTTGCCTCGCAACCATTAGGGATTGCGAGGCATCATACTTTCTCATTACTTTCATGTTAAAATTTTATCTTCGCTCCATTCTTCAAATGCTTAATCGCCATATGAGACATATTTTTAAAACAAAAAATCTGTTAAATTTAAATGTTAATTTTTATGAAGGGGGAACCTTCATTTTGCTCCCTTAAGATTATTCTCAAATACATAGCCTTTTGACCAAGTACCAACTAGAAAGTAATTAATCATTTGGGGAAAAGTGAAGGTTGCTCGGATGGTTTGGTTTTTTTAATTCAATAACTTTTCCCCAAGTTTTTGTATCAAATACAACTGTCTTTCCTCCCATTATATGACATAATAACTTCTTGTCATTTGATAGCGCTATTTCATAAGAAGTTTTTAACTTCTTTATTAGGTTCATTTGAAACACAAGATTCTCCTCCAAGTTAGTTTCAATTTAAGTCTCTTTCGCCGTTCCCCTTCTTTAACTCCTGACCGGTAGGGATTAAGCTTCCGCCGACGGAAGAAGAAGGATCAACATAGCGTTTTACCCATTGATAGACTTGTTCTTTTTTTGTAAAGGTCAATTTATCAATGATTTTAATAACTTGCTAAACGCCTTGTCATCCTTTCAATCTTCCTGCCGAATGCTTGTTCTTATTTTACGAAGAATTCGGACAGGCATCAATTATCAGCATTTCTTTAACACAGCCAAAACAAAAGGATACCTCAAAAAAACTTGAGATACCCTTCACTATTTATTTCCTATTACTGAAGTGCTTGCTTAAAGCGCTGAACTCCGTCTTTCACTGTCTCAAATGAGCAAGCAACGTTCATACGCAGGAAGCCACGACCCTCTTCGCCGTATTTTGTCCCTGGCTCTAATGCTAGTTTGCCATGTTCAAGCAAGCGTTGCATGAATTCATTTTCATCAAGCTCTAATTCTCGATAATCAATCCAAAGTAAATAAGTGCCTTGAGGTTTTGTAATACGGATCCCAGGTAATTGTTCTAATTCGGCAATCACATAGTCCATATTAGCTGAAATGTAAGGAAGCATTTCGTTTAACCAAGGCGAACCTTCTGTATAAGCAGCTTGAAGTGCCACAGCAGCAAAAGTATTTAATGAGCCTTGCCCGCTAGCCATATGAACTGCTTCTAATAACATTCGCTTTTTCTTATCTGTCACGATCATATAGGCCACTTGAATCCCAGCTAGGTTAAATGTTTTTGTCGGTGCCATACATGTAATAATGCGATCAATTTCATCACCAGCGATTTTCGCTAATGGTGTATGTTTTGAGCCATCCAACATTAAATCAGAATGAATTTCATCGGAAATAATTACTACATCATATTTTGCACATAGTCGAACAATTTCCTTTAATGTAGCTTCATCCCATACATAACCACCGGGATTATGTGGATTACACAATATGTAGGCTTTCACATTTTGAGCAAGTGCTTGCTCAAAGGCTACAAAGTCATAAACATATGTCCCATCTTTTTCTACTAAAGGACAATTAACAACCTCTCGACCATTGCTTTTTGGGATGTTATAGAATGGTGGGTAAACAGGTGAGGAAATAAGCACTTTATCTCCTGGATTAGTAAATGCCATAATACTATCTGCTAAAGCAGCGACAACACCATTACAGAAAACAATGGATTCTTTATCAACGTGCCAATCATGTTGAGTATTTTGCCAGTCTACGATTGCCTGTACGGCTTCATCGCTAACAAAGCTATAGCCGAAAACAGTCTTTTCAGCATGCTCTTGCAGCGCCTTTGATACAGCTACTGGCGCAGCAAAATCCATATCAGCTACCCACATTGGGAGTATGCCTGAAGCATCTTGTAGCCCATATACGTTTTCTATTGCGTCCCATTTTACGGAGTTTGTACAACGACGGTTAATAGTTTGATCAAAAATAGACAAGCAAATCACTCTTTTCTTTTTTATTTACTATGGTATCATACGAGTATGATAAAAGGATAATAGGTGAGTATTTTGGAAAATATAAAAATGAATCAAGCAGCCGTACATCTGCTAGAGGAGTGGGATCCATTCCACTTAGGTCCAGATCATTATGATACTGAAACCGCAGATGTTGTAGCAGCATTGCAAGGTATCGATGATCCATCTGTTCTTGCAAAGGTTATTCAAGAAACATATGAGCATTCGTTTGAAGAATGGATTCCATATGAAGATTGTGTAGCCATTTCATACAAACTTATTGCGATAAAATTTGAAGCAAAATGCATTATTTAACTTCTTCAAAAGGTGAAAATACCAGAGTGACCATTATTGTATTGGCCTAACTTCTGGTGGATGCACAATTATGTTTTTGCTTTTCTATAGAAAACGAGGTTGTCTTTCAATTATGAGACAACCTCGTTTTTTATCTATAAAAATAAAGCTCTTTTATTTAAACAACGGTAAAATCCCCTGGATATCGTTATTATTAAAAAGTCTACAAAGTCTAAAATAGAGCGATCTAAAATCTTCACTTCAGATAGAATGGCGAATAATAGTGCACTTGGAATTTCTACCCGCGAAGTACGAGGGAATCAACCACACGATATGATGGATATCCAAAATATATTCAAATATGTAACAATTAGGGGGGATGGTTCGTTACATATGCAAGGGGGGATGACTGTGACAGAAACCGAATTAATAGAACGGGCTCAGCGAGGAGACAAAGGCGCCTATATAGAGCTAATCCGAATACATCAGCGAACAGTTGAAAAGTTTGCTTTTCAATGCGGTGTACATAGTAATGATTTAGCAGATGTTTCACAGGAGGTCTTTGTGAAGCTCTATCGTTTTTTACATCAATTTAAGCAGGATCGTTTTACGACGTGGCTCTATAAAATCACATTGAATACAACGCGTGATTATTATCGCAAAGAACAACGAGAGCAAGCAAAGGAAGAAAGACTAAGTGCACAGCAACAATTGCCCGCATCTTCAGCAGAAAAGCAAGTCCTTAATTTTGAAGAGGATAGGCTATTACATAGTGCTATTAATGAACTTGATGAAAAATATCGTTATCCACTTATATTATTTTACTTCCATGAATTAAAGTATGAGGAGATAGCAGAGGTACTAAATATTTCGTTATCAACTGTTAAAGTTCGTATATTACGTGCAAAGGAAAAGCTCAAAGCGGTGATCATGCAGGAGGGGAGTGTTGAAAATGGATGATAAACAGTTTGAAAAACGAATGGAGCTTCTAAAAAAGTCCTATGATCGCATGGAACCACAGCTAGATCCCAAAACCGTTTTCGCACAAATCGAGGCAGAAGATGCAGCACAACAATCGCAAGAAACAGTAACAACACAAAAGCCCCCTTCGAGATGGCAAAAGCCGGCTGTCTGGATAGCGTGCATTGCAAGTGTACTTTTAGTAGGTGTTCTCGTTTCGTCGTATGTGATTAATCCTTTGACATTTGTTCAAACAGCTGAACAAGAACAAGCAAAAGAACAAGAAAAAGTATATGAAGAATGGCTTTCAAACTTTACAAAAGAATATAAAGAAAAACGTGAACAAATGCGTAAGGAGCTCGACATTCCGGAGAAAGAGTTTAGTGAAATATCATTAGTTCAAACTACAGACAATGAAGTGGACTCATTACCTAAAAGAAAAGAGTTGTTTCAAGATGTACAGAACAGAAATGATAACTTTTTGAACAGTTTGGCAAAAAATACATTGGATAATCTACAAACGCCACGTGAGCAAATACAACTTATCGAAACTTACGGGAATCTTATGTCATTTGAAGAATCTTATTTTTTTTATAGTGGATATTCATACTCAGCAGAAGAGATAGCAAACTATTATTCTAATAAGCTTGTTCAATATGAAAAAGTTTTATCACAAAAACCAAAAAGTCTACCTGCAGACCTAAATAAATTAATTGCTACAGCTAAAGAGCAATATTTAGAATTACAATATAATGGACAAAGTTATAGTTTTCGACCAAATCCTGTATTCGGGAAAGACGCGCCTGAATATATTGAACGCCTTCACCCAAATGTATTAGGATATTTTAAATACTTGGCTACAGGCTCATTGCTTGTTGGTGGAGATTTACTCTATTCTATAGAGGATTCCGCAACTGTTCTCCGTCTCTATGAAAAAACGCTTGTAGCGGATAAATCTACTGAGACGGATAATTTTAACGTATTAAAGGGAGAGTTTGAAAATACATGGCTTGCCATTTTTAAAGGAACTGAAACCAATCCAATTCGTACAAAAACTGGTCAATACAAGCCCGAATACATCGATCTATTAACGATTATTGCGAATGGCGGATATGGTGAGGCAATGCGCAAAACAGCACAATCAATACTAGATGAAATAAAGGTAACGGGACAATCTAAAACGCTAAAACAGTTAACAACATATGATATTTGGATGGGGATTTTATATTTGCGAGAAGACACGTTTATGCAGACGGATGATGGAACAACTAGTATGGAGATTAATGAAGGTTGGATTGAGCAAACTAAATCTCTTTACGATGAGTATGTTAAAACAAAGAATGATGCAATTATAGAGACATTAAATCCATTTAATATCGTTAGTTTATTTTTATATGCTCATGGGGTTGGTGATCGTGACATAGCTCAGAGACTTTTAACTGATGACTTGGATATAAATACAGTTGTTCAGTTTGGTGGTATGGATAATTTTAAAGCTCTTTATGAAATGGGAGGCTCGTCACTTAGTATTAGAGCAATTGTAAAAGGTGCGGCGCAAGGGGTAGTTGGACAGCAATTATCTTTCGAGTTAACCCCTGTAGTAACCGAAAATGGTGAACAACATTACCGAATTAGTGCCATTAACGAATAAGGAGATTTTTTGCCCCACTTATTTACGTATGTTATAATTTATGGTGATATATACGTAGCAAACAAAAAGAAAGTGGGCAAAGTTTATGGAAAAAAAATATGAATTAGGAGACGTGTTGACCGGAAAAGTTACAGGTATACAGCCGTACGGTGCATTTGTTGCGCTTGATGAAGATACACAAGGCCTCGTACATATTTCCGAAATTACGTACGGCTTTGTAAAGGACGTTAGTGAATTTTTGTCAGTTGGGCAAGAGGTAGAAGTGAAGATACTTGAAATCGATGAGGATGCCGAAAAAATTAGCTTATCGATTCGTGCTTTGCAGGAGCGCCCGGCTACATTGCGTAAAAAAGATGCACCACCACGTAAATCATTGCAGGACCGTGTAGATGAATCGGATGCGAATGGTTTTAATTCCTTAAAAGATAAATTACAAGACTGGATCGAGCAGTCAGGACAATAATTTTAAGGTTGGAGTCTTGTACCTAACGCTTCGCTTTCGGTACAAATAAATTACTGCCTATTAATGCGAGATAAAAAAACGAGGATGCTTTCAAATATGAAGGTATCCTCGTTTTTTAGTATTTAATTATAGCGAATTTTTTATTTTTCGAATTCGGTACTGTAGGTTTTGACGGCTCATGCCAAGTGCGGTAGCGGCCTTTGTAATATTGCCCTCATATAAATTTAAGACGTTTTGCACATAATAGGATTCGGCTTCACGTAAATAAGCATCGAGCGGCATAACATCATTCTGTTGCTGGAACATAAAAAATTCCGGCTCGTGATTAGATACGTCTTGCTGCTGTACTTTGAAGCGGAAATGCATTGGTAATAAATCTGAGGTAACCGTTGATTCAGTAGTCATAAACGACACCGTTTCATCTAGTAATAGTTCAAGCTCCTTTAAATTTCCAGGCCAATCATATTGTAAAAATAAATCCTGTACATCAGGAGATAATTCCGTGACATTTGAAGCAAATCGTTCTTGATGGCGGTTAAAGTAATCATCTACGAATGGAAGAATATCTTCTTTTCGATCTGTTAAATTAGGAATGGAAATGGCCATTGTTGCAAAGAAATAATACAGTGATTTTGACAGTTTCTTTTCTGCAATCAATGTAATGGGATCACTTCCTACACTGCCAATGAGCATGTATTTTGACTGTGGAAGAGACTGTAATACCTCTAATAGTTGCTCTTGAATGTCTAGACTTAAAAAATCAATGCGTTCAAAGAAAAAAGTGTATGTCTTGTCATCCTGTAAGAGCTCCTGTAATTTATCTAAAACAGATTGAGCAGAGCGACGACTCACTAGAGTTACAAATGCTTCAGGGTCAGTTGAAGCTGCATGATGTATACCCTCTGCTACTAGATCTTTTCCTGTACCTGATTCACCAATTAATAATACTGGTAATTTCACAGCTGCTGCTTTCTTGGCATTTGCGATAACTTGTCGCATCGAATTAGAAACAGCTGTTATCATATCGAATGTTAAAGGTT
This sequence comes from Lysinibacillus sp. EB271-A1-10B, assembly GCF_058791335.1. NCBI lineage: Bacteria > Bacillati > Bacillota > Bacilli > Caryophanales > Bacillaceae > Lysinibacillus > Lysinibacillus sp. EB271-A1-10B. Next base: position 9,806 of record NZ_JBYTDL010000023.1, on the reverse strand, counting down.
CACCATATCGACGAAGAGGCTGATAAACTAGCTTTTCGAGTGATGTAATATCCCGAGCAAACTCGATAGCTCCAATTAGTTTATTTTCGACATATAGTGGAAAAGTATCGTTAATCGTTGTTATTTCATGACCATTTTTATTCCAATATGTTTGTTTTACATTAACTTCTTTTTTACCTGTTTGTAATACACGCATTAAAGTACTTTCATGCTGACGGAAAGAAAACATTTCAATAACAGAACGATCGGCTAATTCATCAAAATGAAAACCCTCAATTTCTTTCATCTTCGAATTATAAATAATTGTTTTGCCAGAAAGGTCTACAGCGTGAATACCAACAGTTACATTTGTTGCAATAAACTCATAAAAAGGGAGTAAAGGTTCGGAATTTTTCATAAAATGTGCACCTCAAAAATTTTTTACTTGAAATATGCAACGAAATTTTGCATTATAATAAGTGTAAGAATATTCTAAACGCAAAGATATTTTGCGTCAACGTTTTTTGCACACTTAAAACACATCTCACGAGGGAGGATTTAGTATGATTTCATACAAACACGAACCATTCACAGATTTTACTCAAGAGGCAAATTACAACGCATATTTAGAAGCATTAAATAAAGTCGAAAGTTATTTAGGTCAAGACTACCCACTTATTATCGGTGGCGAACGTATTACGACAGAAGATAAAATCGTTTCATATAACCCTGCAAAGAAAACAGAAGTAATTGGTCGCGTATCAAAAGCAAACAAAGAACTAGCTGAAAAAGCGATGCAAGCTGCAGACGAAACATTTAAAACTTGGAAAAAGGTAGATCCAGCTATTCGTGCAGATGTACTATTTAAAGCAGCGGCAATCATTCGTCGTCGCAAACATGAATTCTCTGCACTTTTAACAAAAGAAGCGGGTAAACCGTGGGCTGAAGCTGATGCAGATACTGCAGAAGCGATTGATTTCTTAGAATACTATGGCCGTCAAATGCTACGTATTAAAGAAGGCCAACCTGTAGAGAGCCGTCCTGGTGAATACAACCGTTATGACTATATTCCATTAGGTATTGGTATTGTTATTTCACCATGGAACTTCCCATTCGCAATTATGGCAGGGACAACAGTTGCTGCTTTAGTAACAGGTAACACTGTATTATTAAAACCAGCTTCAACAACACCAGTTGTTGCTTATAAATTTATCGAAGTGTTAGAGCAAGCTGGTCTTCCAGCAGGTGCTGTGAACTTTGTACCAGGTTCTGGTGCGGAAGTAGGTGACTACTTAGTTGATCATCCGAAAACACGCTTCATCAGCTTCACTGGATCTCGTGATGTAGGCTTACGTATTAACCAACGTGCATCTGTATTAAATGATGGTCAAATTTGGATTAAACGTGTTATCGCTGAAATGGGTGGTAAAGACACAATCGTTGTTGATAAAGAAGCAGATTTAGAGCTTGCAGCACAATCTATCGTAAAATCAGCATTCGGCTTCTCAGGTCAAAAATGTTCAGCATGTTCTCGTGCTATTATCGTTGAAGATGTATATGACACAGTTGTTAATCGTGTAATTGAGCTTACTAACACGTTAACAGTTGGTGATCCAACAGACTTCAAAAACTTCATGGCAACAGTAATTGACCAAGCGGCATTCAACAAAGTGACAGAATATATTGAAATTGGTAAAGGAGAAGGCCGCCTTGTTTCAGGTGGTACAGCTGATGATTCAGTTGGTTACTTCATCCAACCAACAGTATTTGCAGACGTAGATCCTTCTGCACGTATTATGAAAGAAGAAATTTTTGGTCCAGTTGTAGCAATCGCAAAGGCTAAAGATTTCGATCAAGCAATCGATATTGCAAACGATACTGAATACGGTTTAACTGGTGCGGTTATTACAAGTAATCGTATGAACTTAGAAAAGGCTCGTGAAGATTTCCATGTAGGTAACTTATACTTCAACCGTGGTTGCACAGGTGCAATCGTAGGTTACCAACCATTTGGTGGCTTCAACATGTCAGGTACAGACTCAAAAGCAGGTGGCCCTGACTATCTACAACTTCACATGCAAGCAAAAACAACTTCAGAAATGCTATAACTTCTTTAGCAAACTGAAAGAAGTATAGCCCTCGGTGTATGTCACGGATTCGGTTTTGTGTAAGCGCAAAACTGAATCCAACCGGGGCTAATAAGAGAATCTGCGAAACCCCTCCTAATAAAGTAGGCCGAGCAAGAACCGCAGACGCTAACGTTGTAGTGGCTTACCTAGGAGTACTAGGCGGATTCTTGTTCTTTATATTCTGAAAATACGGAATTGTCCTATTAAATTTACTTATAGAAAAACATAGTCTTCCATAGATTTTTCATCATGAAAGTAAGGAGAGAATGCTATATGACAAAAACAAATCTAGTTATTGAACAAACTCAAAATTTTGGTGCTGCAAACTATCACCCGCTACCAATCGTTATCTCAGAGGCTGAGGGTGCTTGGGTAAAAGATCCGGAAGGTAATAAATACTTAGATATGCTATCCGCATACTCTGCTGTAAACCAGGGTCATCGTCATCCGAAAATTATCGCTGCGTTAAAAGAACAGGCTGATAAAGTAACATTAACTTCTCGTGCGTTTTATAGTGAAAACCTTGGTGAATGGTATGAGCTTGTTGGTAAATTAACGAATAAACAGATGGTATTGCCGATGAATACAGGTGCAGAGGCGGTAGAAACTGCATTTAAAGCGGCTCGTCGTTGGGCGTATGATATTAAAGGTGTAGAAGATGGAAAGGCTGAAATTATTGCATGTAATGGTAACTTCCATGGTCGTACAATGCTTGCTGTATCTTTATCATCTGACGAAGAATATCGTCGTGGCTTCGGTCCGATGTTACCGAATGTTAAGTTAGTCGATTATGGTAATCTAGAAGCATTAAAAGCTGCTATTACTCCTAACACAGCGGCGTTTTTAATTGAACCAATCCAAGGTGAAGCTGGAATCGTTATTCCACCAGAAGGTTTCTTAAAAGCTGCTCGTGAGTTATGCCGTGAAAACAATGTTTTATTCATTGCAGATGAAATCCAAGCTGGTTTAGCACGTACAGGTAAAATGTTCGCATGTGATTGGGAAGAAGTAGAGCCTGATATGTACATTTTAGGGAAAGCTTTAGGTGGCGGTGTATTCCCGATTTCTTGTGTAGCTGCAAATCGTGAAATTTTAGGAGTTTTCAATCCAGGATCACACGGTTCAACTTTCGGCGGTAATCCTTTAGCGTGTGCTGTATCTATTGCTTCAATTAAAGTATTACTAGATGAAAAATTAGCAGAGCGTTCACACCAACTTGGTGAATACTTTAAAGGGAAATTAAGAGAAATTAATAACCCAGTTATTAAAGATGTTCGTGGTCGTGGTTTATTTATCGGAATGGAATTAACAGAGGCAGCACGTCCATATTGTGAAAAACTTAAAGAATTAGGTCTATTATGTAAAGAAACACATGATACTGTTATTCGATTTGCGCCACCACTTGTTATTTCTCAAGAAGATTTAGATTGGTCAATCGAGCAAATTGAAAAAGTTTTTAATCTTTAACAAAATGTTCACATTTCAATTCGGAAGTATGTTACAATGATGCCGATATACTATCATTATAAAAACAAAGAGGCGATTTAATAATGTCTGAAAACTTAAATCTGTTCACATCAACTCAAGAAGTCATTCAAGAGGCTCTAAATAGACTTGGCTATGACGAAGCAATGTATGAATTGTTAAAAGAACCGCTTCGCATGCTACAAGTGCGTATTCCTGTGAAAATGGATGATGGTACAACAAAAGTATTTACTGGTTACCGTGCACAACATAATGATGCTGTAGGGCCAACTAAAGGTGGGGTTCGTTTCCATCCGGCCGTATCTGAGGAGGAAGTTAAAGCGCTTTCAATGTGGATGACATTGAAGTGTGGTATCGTGGATCTACCTTATGGCGGTGGTAAAGGCGGTGTCATCTGTGACCCTCGTCAAATGTCTATGGATGAAATTGAAAAATTAAGCCGTGGATATGTTCGTGCAGTTAGTCAAATCGTAGGACCAACAAAAGATATTCCTGCGCCAGACGTATTTACAAATGCACAAATTATGGCTTGGATGATGGATGAATACAGCCGTATGGATGAATTCAACTCACCAGGTTTCATTACGGGTAAGCCACTAGTACTTGGCGGTTCTCAAGGTCGTGACCGTGCAACTGCACAAGGTGTAACAATCGTTATTCAAGAAGCAGCGAAAAAACGTGGCATTGATATTAAAGGCGCACGCGTTGTTATTCAAGGCTTCGGTAACGCAGGTAGCTTCCTTGCGAAATTCATGCATGATTTAGGTGCAAAAGTAATCGGTATTTCTGATGCTTATGGTGCACTTCATGATCCAGAAGGTTTAGATATCGACTATTTATTAGATCGTCGTGATAGCTTCGGTACTGTAACAACATTATTTGAAAACACAATTTCAAACAAAGAATTATTAGAGCTTGATTGTGATATTCTAGTGCCAGCTGCTATCGAAAACCAAATTACTGCGGACAATGCAAACGACATTAAAGCAAACATCGTAGTAGAAGCAGCGAACGGTCCAACAACAGCTGAAGCAACTAGAATTTTAACTGAACGTGGTATTCTACTTGTACCAGACGTATTAGCATCTGCTGGTGGTGTAACAGTTTCTTACTTCGAATGGGTACAAAATAACCAAGGTTATTACTGGACAGAAGAAGAAGTTGAAGAACGTCTATACAAAAAAATGGTTGATGCGTTTGAAAACGTTTATACAACAGCGACAACACGTAACATTAACATGCGTTTAGCAGCTTATATGGTAGGTGTTCGCCGCACTGCAGAAGCTTCACGCTTCCGTGGATGGGTTTAATCAATATATATGAAAAACGAGTCACTCCTATTAATGGGGTGACTCGTTTCATGTTTTTGAAAAACTATTATATCAATGAAATTAAAGTGCCATTATAAATAAAGTAGGGCTCGAGTCGCCCAGTCGTAACGAAGTTCAATTTCTTCATATAGTATGTATCTTCAGGTGTGTCACTTTGATATCCGGCAAAACAAAAAACAGGATTGTAAAAATTGCCTATGAGAACATACAGGAGAAATTAGCTGGAATCGGTGTCCCTGTTCCTGAGAAAATTCATAAGATTTATAACGAGTACATTTTCAAAGTTTAATTTTTGCGTTCATTTACAGAAATATGAGAAAATCCAACTAGAAAGGGGCGAATTGAATGGATTCATTTACATTTTATAATCCGGTGAAGTTGCATTTTGGTGAAAATGCACTGGAAAAACTATCGAAAGAGTTAGCGCAGCAAGGTAAGAAGGTGTTGGTTGTCTATGGTGGAGGTAGCATTAAGAAAAATGGTGTTTACAATGCTGTCATCGAGAAGTTGCAAGAAGCAGATAAAACAATATTTGAACTAAGCGGTGTTGAGCCAAATCCACGTGTGGAAACAGCAAGACTTGGTATTGATCTTTGTAAAAAAGAAGGAATTGATCTAGTTCTAGCTGTTGGTGGCGGTTCCGTTATTGACTGTTCTAAGTTAATCGTCGCTGGAGCAAAATATGATGGCGATGCTTGGGACATTGTAAAACGTAAAGTATTTGTGCAGGACGCTTTACCACTTGGCACGGTATTAACGCTAGCTGCAACAGGTTCTGAAATGAACTCAGGCTCTGTCATTACAAATGCGGAAACAGAAGAAAAACTAAGCTGGGGAAGCCCTGCTGTTTTCCCGAAATTTTCGATTTTAAATCCAGCGTATACAGTGTCGGTACCAAAAAAACATACAGTTTACGGTATCGTTGATATAATGTCGCATGTTATTGAGCAATATTTCCATAATACAACAAATACCCCGATTACAGATGAAATGTGCGAAGGGGTATTACGAACAGTTATTACAACAGCTCCTGAATTAATAGAAGATTTAGAGAATGTCCAGTTGCGTGAAACGATTTTATTAGCTGGAACAATTGGATTAAATGGATTCTTATCAATTGGTTCTCGAGGTGATTGGGCGTCACATAATATTGAGCACGCTGTATCTGCAGTATACGATATTCCGCACGCAGGCGGTTTAGCTATATTACAACCACATTGGATGCGTCTAAGTGTACCTGTGAATCCAGAGCGTTTTGCGGGTATTGCAACACGTGTTTTCGGTGTCGACGCTACAGGAAAGACTTCAGAAGAAGTAGCATACGAAGGAATTGATCGCTTATCGGCATTCTGGACTTCAATAGGAGCTCCAAGTCACCTTGCGGATTATGAAATCGATAATTTAAAATTCCATCAAATCGTAGAACATACCATGCAAAATGGGCCTTTTGGAAACTTCAACAAGTTACAGGAAGAAGATGTACGAGCTATTTTGCAAAACTCACTTTAATTGAAAATGGATGCGAGGCTACGCAATCTTGATGTGTAGGCTTTCTGATAAACCTTGATGTCACATTGCATTGCTTAGAGGCATCATTCATTTGTATAAAAAATAGCCAACTGCCTGAAACCTGGCAATTGGCTATTTATCTTATTTAGAAAAAATATGTTGGATAATGATTATTGTTTAGGTGTTGAGTGATCTGGTCTTTCACCAATATGCACCCAATTTTGTTCGCCATCATCCTCATCATACAGAATGGCCACTTTTGATACGCCCTTCTGACTTAAAATGACCTCTGTTAAATGGTCGCGGACATCATCTAGAAAAGCGAGTGATAAGTTAGGGTCAGCTTCGGCAACTAATTCCACATGTAAAAATTCACCTTCTTTAACGACCTCTAAACGAACAATATCTTTGATATTAGGGTCATCCATAACAAGATGAGCGATATGATTTAGCATTTCTTCGTCAGTTTCGCCAATAACGCCTCGTGCATTATCAAGGAAAACTTTTGCTACTACATAGAACATCATAAAGCCGATAATCATCGAAACGAGCCCTTCTATATTAGCCCAACCTGTATAGTGCGCTATTAAAATAGCAGCGAAGGCCAACACGTTACCACCTGTAGCGACTAAGTCTTCCATAAACACTAATTTTGTTGCTGGTTTTGCGCGATTTAAATAGGGAAAAGCTTTAGGGATAGCTGTAAGAAATCCCGCTTTTTCTTGCCCAGTCTCATGTAGTATTTCAACGGCAGCTTTCGCAAGAACTGATCCTTCTAAAACAATACCGATCAATAATACGCCAAGTGCTATGAGCATTCCTTTAGATTCGCCAGCTGGGTGTATAAAATGATGCCAGCCTTCTTTTACAGTTTCATAAGAAAGGATTGCTACGATTATTACAGCAAAAAGACAAACTAAATTTACGATTCGGCCAAAGCCTCCAGGAAATTGTTTTGTCGGTGCTTTTTTCGAAAGCGCTGAGCCGATATAAACAAAAAATTGGTTTGCTGCATCCCCTAGTGAGTGCATCATTTCTGCAAACATGGCAACATTACCTGTAAAGAAGAAGGCGATGCCTTTAATAATTCCTAAAAAGGCATTGACAACTGCTGCCATCAAAGATGGTTTATTCCCGTTTTTTAATAGTTTTAATAGTTCTCCCACGAAAGAATCCTCCAACTAGTTTAAAATTTCCATTTCAATTTTTTCTATATAGGGTAGTGCTCGTAATGAACGATAAAATGACAGTAAGTTATCAGATACTATTAATGATAAACGTAAATCTAATTCGTGAAAAACATTATTATTATTTTTATTAGGAACATCTTGAATGCGTATGTTTTCGATAATAATATTGTTTTCCTTTAAAAATTCTAGAAAAGACTCGCTTCTTTCATCATTGTTAATCTGAACTTTCAATGATATCTCTCGCATACGAATTCTTTTTGGTCCTATTTTCATTAGAAACGGCGATAAAACCTCAATGCCGAAGACGATGATAATAACAGCTAAAGTAGCATCCATATAGAATCCCGCGCCGACTGCAATCCCTATCCCGGCAGCTCCCCAAATCATTGCAGCGGTTGTTAAACCTGAGATACTATCATTCCCGCGCCTTAAAATAACACCTGCTCCAAGAAATCCAATTCCACTAACAATTTGGGCAGCCAAGCGTAGAGGATCCATTGTAATATTGATTTCTGACCTTGGGGGTGTTGAGTAGGCGGTTTCAATCGAAATAATAGTTAATAAACAGCTAAATGTGGCGATGACTAAGCTTGTTTTTAATCCTACAGGCTTCTTTTTTAATTCCCTTTCGATGCCGATTACTAAACTTAATGTGGCTGCAATTACTAATTTTATGCCAACTTCATATGTAATCATATTTCCAAATAAGGTTTCCATACGCAACCCTCCACAGATATTTCGTATTGCTAAGAGATATGCAAGGTGTCATTATTATATGTACATTACTTTTTTGTATTGTACATCACGATAGGAATGAAGTATAAGCATTTTTTTTCTTTTAGCAAACGGTCTTGGTAGTGAAAGTAGCTACAGAAGTCTCTAACGTTATAGGTGATTAAATAGATGTTGGTTTAAGTTAAAGTCTCAAGTAGATATCATGGATAGCACAAAGTCGTATCCAGACGTATTTATGTCCAGGTAAAAATGATTGGAGGTTGGATTTTATGGAGAAACCAAAAATTCATCCATACATTCCTATATTTATAGGTGTTATTTCTGTATCCTTATCTGCGATATTTGTAAAGTTAGCAAATGCAGAAGCGGGGGTTATTGCGTTTTACCGGATGTTGTTTTCGGTATTAATAATGGCTCCTCTGTTTTTTTGGAAGTACACGAATGAAGTAAAACAATTAAGAAGAAGGGATTGGCTGTTTTCTTCAGTTGCAGGCATATTTTTAGCGTTCCATTTTATTTTGTGGTTTGAATCACTCAATTACACTTCTGTAGCGAGTTCTACAGTTTTGGTTACACTACAGCCGTTGTTTGCATTTGTAGGTACATATTTTTTCTTCAAAGAGAGCATTACTCTAAAAACCATACTTGCAGGCGCGATTGCTATTGTTGGTAGTATTTTAATAAGTTGGGGAGATTTTAAGCTTAGCGGTACTGCATTTTATGGAGACATGCTTGCTCTTATTGCGTGTGCACTCGTTACAGCTTACTTTTTATTTGGACAAGATGTACGTAAGCGGTTATCTCTTGTGACATATACCATGCTTGTTTATGCTGTTAGTACAATTACGTTATTTATCTATGTTCTTATTAAAGGTGAATCGTTTGGTCCTTATCCAACTATGGACTGGATATGGTTTATTTTATTAGCAATCGTGCCTAATTTATTGGGGCATACTCTATTTAATTGGTCTATCAAATACGTTAGTACAAATGTAGTCTCTATTGCGATATTATTTGAACCAATTGGCGCGGCCATTTTAGCTCTTTTCATTTTTAAAGAGTATTTAATAGCCACACAAATTATTGGTGGATTAATTGTTATAGTAGGAATTCTATTGTTTGTGGTGGATGAGAAAAAGATTTTTAAACTTTTTTCAAAAAAAGCTTGATTTTTAAATTGCTATATTATATATTATTACTTGTCCTTAACAAGAAGGACGACTTGAGAAAAAGATTTGAAAAAAGATTTTGAAAAAGTTATTGACTTCTTGTTGGAGACGAGTTATGATAATAGAGTTGCTGAAAACAACAGCGACAAAATGAACCTTGAAAACTGAACAAGCAAAACGTAATCAATAAAGTTTTCAGTAGCTAACCTTGAGTTAGTGAACGAAACAAAATTTTGGACATCAAACATGATGCCAGCAAAACAATTTGAGCTTATCAAA
>NZ_JBYTDL010000022.1:27559-85183 GCF_058791335.1 Lysinibacillus sp. EB271-A1-10B | reverse complement strand
TTTTCTTTAAATTTAACCATACAAAAACTGCACCTCCAATTGTTAGATTGAGTGTCTAATAATTGGGGAGCAGTTCACAATTGTGGAAGGTTTTTATTATGCGCTTTGACAGCAATTGAGATGGACAAACAACTAAATGCCTAATGATTGTCGAAGTTTCTGATAGTTAAATAGAGTAAAAAGCTGTTATTAATGCAATATGTTCCAACGAATAGTTCATCTACAATATATTAGCAATTGTTACGTAAAAAGATTGAAAAAAGGACAACAGGTATAGAACTACACTAATTCCTGTTGTCAACAGGCTGTAAAGAGCAATGAAGCAATTATACAATCGAGATAGTTAGTTTAAACTCTGAGCATTGTTATTTTCTTTTATACAATCTTCTTTCTTTATGTTTGCAATAAATACACCTATTAAAGTAATCAAGCCGCCTGTTAGGGCCGAAAAATGTGGAACCTCACCAAGCCAGATCCACGCAATAAGAAATGCAAAAACAGAAGTTAAATAAAGTGTACTCGTTGCTTCAGCTGCTCCTGTTCGTGATGTAACATAGGCTAGCATAAAATAGGGAATGATTGTTGGAAAAATGCCGAGATACAAAGTGACGAATGTTGCATTTAACGGCGCGTCCATAATGGCTTCACTCAAGCCAGATGAGAATAGCAACATAAAGATAGTACCTGACCAAATTGCGTACATCGTGAATGGAAGAGCCCCGTATTTTTCTACATAACGACGTTGAAAAACAAAGTATATACTTTCTGAAAGGGATGCTATTAAAACTAGGATGATCCCCGTATTAAAAACAAAGTTTCCGGTTGAACCTCCTACAGAAATAAATGCTACACCACAAAAACCAACAAGTGAACCAAGCCATCCCGATAACCCAAGCTTCTCTCGATAAAAGAATACAGCTAACAAGGCGGTGAATATTGGGGTTGTTGAAACAAGTAAACTTGCAACGCCAGCACTAATCGTTTGCTCCCCATAATTAAGCGCTACTTGATATACAGTGAATCCTAAAAAGCCAAGTAATAAAATAATTGGGATATCTTTTTGTGCAGGTAAAGGCGTTTTTGTAATAACTGCGATGATGATTAATACGAATGAGCCGACTAATAATCGTAATAGTGATATATGTTCGGGTGAATAAGCCGTCAATGCGACTCGGATTCCTGGGAAAGCTGATGCCCATAAAAGGATCATTAAGAAATGAGCAGATATAATTTTTAAATTGAATGTTTTAAACATAATTACACCTCGTTCTACTTTTATCATCCAACCGGTTAAATTGATGATTTTAATGTTAATAGGACTTTGGTAAAATTTCTTCAACCGGTTAAAATAAAAATAACCAACCAGTTCATTAAAGGGAGTACATATGAAAAAGCCAAAATACCAATTAATTATTGATTTTATTAAAGAGAAAATTGCGAAAGGGGAGTGGGCGATCGGCAGTCCTATACCAAGTCAACGTAATCTGGCCAAACAGTTTGAGGTTAATCGGAGTACAGTCATAACAGCCTTAGAGGAACTAATGGCAGAAGGACTCATTGAAGGAAAAGCAGGAAAGGAAACTGTCGTCACCAATAATACTTGGACTTTGATGGGGGCAAAATCCTCGACGAACTGGAGTGGAAATATCACTTTAGGAACGCATAAACCAAGCGTTTCTATGGTGCAGGAAATTAACGAAGCGGAATCGAATGCGAATCTTATTCAGTTGAGTAAAGGGGAGTTATCACCAGAGATGTTCCCTTTAGAAGAGATGAAAGCCGTTGTTCAAAAAGTTTCGAATCAATTGACCACTTTTGGCTATGAAGAGCCGAAAGGAAATATAAAATTACGCCAAGCCATTAGTGATTATTTAAAAGTAAGAGGAATTGAAGCTTCACCGTCGTCCATTCTTGTCGTTTCTGGTGCGCTCCAAGCTTTACATCTAATTTCAATTGGTCTCCTAAAAAGAGGTTCATCGGTATTGTTAGAAATGCCGTCCTACCTTTACTCATTGACTGTTTTTGAGTCTGCTGGGATGGCGTTGCAAGGATTAACGATGGACAGTGAGGGGATTATTATAGATTCCATTTATCCGACTAATGAAAAAGGCAAGAATATTTTATATACAATCCCAACCTTCCACAACCCAACAGGCGCATTAATGCAATAAGAGAGGCGACAGGAATTAATGGCCTACTGTGAAAGAGAGCAACTGCCAGTTATAGAAGATGATGTGTACCGTGATTTATGGATTGACAATCCACCACCTAAACCACTAAAAGCGATGGACCATTACGGGAATGTATTGTATGTTGGAAGTTTATCCAAAACCCTTAGTCCAGGATTACGAATTGGGTGGGTAGTAGGTTCGGAGTCAGTCATTAATCGATTAGCAGATTTAAAAATGCAATCCGATTATGGATCAAGTACTCTTTCTCAGCTCGTAGCAGCAGAGTGGCTATCAAGTAATCTATATGAGGATCATCTTGATAAAGTAAGAGAACAACTTAACATTCGTAGAAAAGTTGCTTTAAATGCACTAGATAAATATTTGAGTCCTTACGCTACGTGGGACATCCCAAAAGGTGGATTGTTCATATGGGTTAAAATAAATCCAGAATATAAAGTAAAAAGGCTGTTTGAGAAAGCGTTATCCAACAATATTCTTCTGAATCCTGGTAGTATTTATGCCGAAAAATCAGGATTATTTATACGAATCTCCTACGGGTATGCTCCACTCAAAACAATTAGAGAAGGCATTTTAAAATTAAGTGAAATTATTAAACATCAATAGATTGTAATGGAGGGGTAAAATGAAATTACGAAACAAATTACCGCAAAGTGACCCGAATTTACATGTAGAACTAATTAATAATGGCTGGATTCCACTGAAAGAACCTAAAAATTTAATAAGTGCTATTTTGTTATCGACCCCTTTAATGATTGTCGCCTCAATGATTTCTATTGGGGTAATAAATATTTTCTCCAGTATTTTTTTGAGCGATTTTGGATTTTCATCTGGTGTAATCACTATAACAATTAACTTTAGTATTATTTTGTGGCTAGCCTTACTAATGATCATTCATGAATTACTTCATTTGATGTTCATTCCTAATTTTATGAAATCAGAAAAAATATCTGTAGGGTTTACTCTGTTCGGGGCTTTTGTTATTACGGAAGAAGAGATTTCAAAATCAAGATATATCTTCATTACGGTTGCTCCTTTTATAATACTGTCAATAATTTTGCCACTAATTTTAAGTGTAGTTGGACTCTTGACAACGACATTAAAGTTCTTGGTCATACTAAACGCAATGGGATCGTCAGTTGATTTACTAAATCTTCTTCTTATAATGAAACAGGTACCGAAAAACGCAACATTAACATGTAATGGACCAAATACTTATTGGAAAAAAGCTAAGTCTGGGTAAGTCACCTTAATAGGAATAATACCGTTATAGAAAACATAAGAAAGAGGAGGAGGCAATGATAATACGTTTTTTAAAATTTCTGTTCTTTTGACATACAGCTGACACACTTCATCGATATAGTGTAGATACAGCTTGGTTAAATCTAAGCTTAGGGGCAAACACCCCGTTACACTAATTCAAGGAGTGAATAAGAATGAAAATAAGAAGTAAGATTTCGATTTATGCTATGACAGGAGCTTTATCAATAGGGATAATTGGCGGTACAACTGTTCCAACTCTTGCAGCTACAAATCAAAAGGAAACAGTAAATGTAGATAAATACAAAAATTTGGATGCTGAAACACAACAAAAAGTTGATGAAATTTTAAACAACCTAAAGACTGAACTAGCTAATTTAGGGGTGTCATTATCTTCAAAATATAATGGAAAAGGCGATAAATTCGCTAATTTAGACGACGAAACAAGAACACAAGTACAAGAGATTATGAAACAGCTTAAAGAAGGTGCCTTAACTCAAGAGGAAGCGAATACAAAACTGAAAGATCTTGGAGTAACCCTTCCAACCCATATTGGAAAAGGCGAACAATTCGCCAATTTAGATGATGAAACAAAAACACAGGCACAAGAAATTATGAAGCAAGTTAAAGAAGGTGCCTTAACTCAGGAAGAAGCGGATACAAAACTGAAAGACCTAGGAGTAACCCTTCCAACCCATATTGGAAAAGGCGAACAATTCGCCAATTTAGATGATGAAACAAAAACAAAGATACAAGAAATTATGAAGCGAGTTAAAGGGGGTTCTTTAACTCAAGAGGAAGCGAATAAAAAACTAAAAGACCTAGGAGTAACCCTTCCAACCCATAAAGAAAAAGGCGGAAGATTCGCGAATTTGGATGATGAAACTAAAAAAGAAGCAACAAAATTAATTGAGAATGCAAAAAAACAAATGGAAGAACTAGGGGTTGATTTCCCTACAGAAAAGTATAATCAATTAATTGATTAACAATTTTCACGAGCAATAAAAAGGTCCTAAAACCCCTGTTTTACTAGGATTTTAGGACTCCTTTTTATTTAGGCTAGATCTTTCATATATTTCGTAACATTCCCTAAACAACAACTACCTTGAGGATTGTTTATCTCGCAGCCACAACGGTTTTCTTTAATATTTGCACGAATATGATCTAATGGATTTGGCGTCAATTCATTTTCTACATAGTGTTTAATTTTGTCTTTAGTCCAATCAAAACAATAACAAACAGGTGTACTTAATGAGTCATCCTTTTGATGCACAGTTATCTTTATATCAGGAAGAGTGTACTCCTTATTACTCGTATCAAAATAAACGACATGACAATCTACCGTAGAACAAAAATAGTGATTTTCCATAGCATTTATTGTTCCTAATACAGATGGTTTAAGCAATGATTTTATTGTTATTAGTTGTATATTTTTAGCTTTATTTTTACAAGACGGACAAATAATAGTGTTATTAATATTATTTTTTTTAGGGCTACTACAACAATTTCCCATCTTTGATTCACCTCGTACGATTTATTTTCTGCTACTAAAGTTTTAATAGCAAGATGTTGGTTAAAACTCTTAATATACCTTAAAGTATAAACCATATAAGAAGGTATAGGGGTAAAGGAATTGCTTCTTTATCAACAAGACAGTGAACACGAGATTATTGAAAAAATAGAAGAAATTTGAAATAATTAGTTAAAAATTGATTTTTATCAGGAGAGTGAAAAATGCGAAACTTTATAAGCGGTAGTTTGTTTATAATTTTTACTTTGTTGTTAACGGGGTGCGTGGGTGTAGAAAAAGAAAACGAAAAATCAATATCAAATACGAAATTAACCATTGAGCCATATAAGATGAGTGAAAAAGAAGAATTACTCATTAGTAAAACAGGTGTAGAGCAAATTGCATTTTTTAAGTTGGAAGGCAATTTGAAGGAAGATGATGATTTACAATTTACCGTAGAGGTGTATGAAAACGGTAAACTTAAAGAAGAGTCGCTAAGTACTTCGAATGAACCACAAACAAAGTTTGAAGATTGCATCGTTTCTTTTGGAATAAATAACATTAATGACAAGGACCATTCTTTACAACTGATAAGTGGTATACCTTCTGGGTTTGCTACAACTAATTATTCTAATAACATGACATCTTCATCTTTCAGTAAGCTAGTAAGTGAAAAAGTTACTTTAGAGAAAAATAAACCTATTTATTTAGCGGCGTGGGTAGGTACTACAAAAGATAAATTGAGGTTTGTTGGAAGCGAAAATGGTGAATTACCCGCGGGTATTGAAGAAGCTGAGTTTGCACTTTTATACAGAATTTTATGGACCAATAATGTAAAGAAATAACTTCTGTTTTTATATCTTCTTAAAAAGACAAATACTATAATATTAAAAGGAACCAAGTTATTCTACAAAATGTGTAGAATCAACTTAGTCTTAATGTAATAGTCTATATGAAAATAACATTCTTATAAAAGAAAATACTAAAAGGTGATAAATTATATGTTATTAGGATTTGAATGGTTCCCTAAAAGATGGGGGAAAAGAAAAGTTTCGGAACGTTTTCTTCAAGCAAAATTTACTGAAGAAGGTAAAGGGATTACGATTATTACATATGCTGTAGATTTATATGTACTATCTATTCCTTTACAAGTGAAAAAATATAATTCATTGTAATTTATGAGTGTCAACATATTTTGTTGACATTTTTTTATTTGAAAGGCATGTATTCAAATTGGTTGTGTTTGACTTAAAATGTGAAAATAAATAACATCCTAAAATAACAATCAACCCTCCAATCCCTTGAGTCCAAGAAATGCTTTCTCCTAAAAATAAAAACGCTAAAAGTGCCGTGAAAATCGGATTGAAATTAAGGAAAACACCGGATGTTGTAGCCCCTAATTTTTGAATACCAATACTCCAAAGTACCATACAAACAACCGTGGAGATAAGCCCAGTATATAAAAGAGAAAGAATAAATGAATGATTAACATTGGAAATGGTAAAATCCTTAAGGTTAAACGGTAATAGTACAAGAAGTCCGAATATTCCTGAATACAAAGTAGACATTAGTGGCGAAGTAGTCTTCATTGCCCATTTACTACAAACGGAATAAATTCCCCATACACATACAGCTGCAATCATCCATAAATCACCCAAATTAAAATGAAAAGACAATAAAAAATCGATATTCCCCTTTGAAAGTACGAGATGCACACCAAACAACGAAACTAGCATTGAAAGTGCTTGAAGTTTATTCATTTTTTCATTTAGAAAAATAAATGAAAAAAACGCAATAGAAATTGTATTTAATGTTGAAATGAGACCAACATTTGTCGACGTAGTTCTTTCTAATGCTAAAAATTGAAAGATATTGAACAATACCACACCTGAAATGCCCATTAAAAATAAAGGGAGAAGGGCAGCTCGAGAGGGAAGAAGTTTTTTCTCTTTCCACCATACCATTGGAAGAAGGGCTGCAATGGCAATGAGCCACCTTAAGCTCGTCAATGTTAAGGGGGAGGCATGTTCCACAAGAGATTTGCCCACTACAAAATTGCCGCCCCAAAGCAAACTGGTTAAAAGCATTAATAAAACATAGATATTCATCAAATCACTATCTCTCCTTTGATTGTTTTACGTACAATCAACTTACATATTTAATAAAAGAATCATAACACTTTTACTGTTTTAACAGTATAATATTTTGTAAGAATGCTAAAAATCAAAACAATAAAAAGAAAAATGAAATTTTGCAGAATAAAATTAAAAATAGATGTCGAATATGGTTGAAATTTCGAATAAAAAAAGGAGAGAAAAAAGTATGAGAGATGTGGAAAGAAAATTATTAGATCGTGTTGATACTCAAATACTAGATATTTTGCAGAAAGAGGTTCAGATAAGTAATGCAGAGATAGCGAGACGGGTGAATTTGTCTCCGCCGGCAACCCACACAAGGATAAAACGTTTAGAAAGTGAAGGATTTATTGACAAACAAGTTGCCATTTTAAATCCTGAGAAACTTGGATTCGATTTACTGTGCTATGTTTTCATGAGTACTAATATTCACCAAGCTAAGGAATTAGAAGATTTGGAAAATACCTTGAAAACAATGACCGAAATATTAGAATGTCATTGTTTAACAGGAGAGTATGATTATCTTTTAAAGGTCATTGTTAGAGACCGAAAAGAATTAGATAGCTTTATTAGAAAATTAAATAGAATGGGCATATCCCGTATTCAAACTAACTTATCATTAAGAGAAATTAAATATTCTACAGTCTTACCGATATCAGAAGATAAACAGTAGAAGTTCTTCAGAACAATATGTATATTTAGCTTCGTCCCAAAAATGATTTAGGTCAAAACTCAATTTTAGGAGGCATTATGAAAACATTCATATATATGGTGCGACATGGAGATTCACCAAAAGACGGGAATGAGAGAACGAGAGAATTGACTGAAAAAGGTAGGTTAGACGCTCGACGAATAACTGATATTTTACAAAAAGAAGGCATTGATACTGTTATTTCAAGCCCGTATAGTCGTTCAATCCAAACTGTTCAGGAAGTAGCTAATCAAATAGAAAAAGAGGTTATTATATTTGAAGATCTAAAAGAGCAACTATTTATTGCAGGAGATAAGCGAATCTCTGACGAGGAATTATTCCCTTTTTTACAAAAGTCATTTTCTGACCCAACCTATGCTTTAGAGGGAGGCGAGTCAAATGCTGACTGTCAGAAACGTGCTATTAAAATTTTAGAAGAAATAGTAAACGTATATCCAGGTCAGAAAGTAGTAATTGGCACACATGGGGCTGTAATGACGTTAATGATGGGGTTTTATGATAGTAGATATGATTTGAACTTTTTATTACAGACAACAAAGCCAGACATATACAGAATGGAATTCAATGGGCAAGAATTGGTCGATGTAAAAAGGTTATGGGAGATATAGGGAGAGGTTGTTGAAGTAATTCACCTTATAAAGTTAGGAAATCAGTAAGTATAGCTTTGGTAGTAGAGATAATGTTTATTACTCTAAAAGAGAAGAATGATTAAAATAACTGAAGACTAAACAATGTTAGTAGGGGTGAAAATTAAATGGATGACAAACTAAATCAGAAGTTTGAAATAAAAAATTATATGAACAAACAAATAAATAAAAATAAATATATTTTAGGTGTTGCAGCAGGTTCTGGAATGACAGCTAAATATGCAGAACAAGGTGGCGCTGATTTTATTCTTGCGCTAAATTCAGGGCGGTTTAGATTAATGGGGGTAAGCTCATTAGCAGGTTTTTTACCGTATGCCAATAGTAATGATGTTGTAATGGATTTTGCATGCAAAGAGATTATTCCTACGATTAAAAAAATTCCAGTTTGTTTTGGTTTATGTGCAACAGATCCAACAATTGAATTAGATAGCTATATCGATTTGATTCAGAAGAAAGGATTTGCAGGTATTAATAATTATCCAAGTATTGGTCTGATAGATGGGCTTTTTAGGGAAGCTTTAGAAGAACAAGGAATTACATATGAAAAAGAGATAGAAGCAATTCGCATCGCTAGTGAAAAAGGTTTGTTTACAGTAGCTTTTGTATTTAACGAGGAGCAAGCTATAAGTATGGTAGAAGCGGGGGCAGATATTATTTGTGTTCACTAAGGTTTAACGAATGGGGGATCACTAGGCGCTAAAAAGATTTTATCTTTACATGCTGCCAAAAGGATGGCTGTAACTATTATTAATAGATGTAATGAACTGAATCCAAACATTATTAACATGATTTATGGAGGTCCGGTTAATAAGCCAATAGATGTTCAGTATATGTACGATGATACTACTATTATGGGGTACATCGGAGGTTCCGTTTTTGAAAGGATTCCAAATGAACAAGCACTTATACATATTACGAAATCATTTAAGCAGACGAACGATTTTAAGTTGGATGAATTAATCAGTAAAATTACTGATGGTTTAGGAAGCCAAGAGGATTATATTAATTTTACAAAGAAGTATATCAGCTTACATTATATGGACGAAATTTCGTTGAATGAAGTGGCCGAAATATTAAGCTTGTCTCGCTCTTATTTAAGTACATTATTTAAAAAAGAGATGGGTATTTCATTTACTGAATATCTTATTAATTTTCGGCTTAATCGCGCTATCGAAATACTGAAATTTGAAAAAATACCGCTAAATAATATTGCTGAAATGGTAGGTTATCCGGATTACACTCAATTTAGTAAAATATTCAAAAAATATAAAGGTGTGTCACCTAAAAACTATTTAACTTCTTTCAGTAGGTGTTTGGACACCCGCTGAAATAGAGGAACTCAGTCTAAGAACGCCACGTCCTATGGCATTACTGAAATGATCGACATCGTGTTGGCCCTCGTGCAGGCCTAAGCACAAAGCCGATTCCAGACGCGATTATGCCAAAGCATAATTGATAATATAACAAAGAGACAATTTTATAGAACAAAAGCACATTAACTCTCCTAAAAGAAAACGTTATTATGGAATGGAGTAATAAATGTAATCGCTTTCTTATATGATTATTTTGACGATTTAAAGATCTAGAAGGGAGAGAGATGATATGAAAACAATTGCTTTGGCTGGAACATTTGATTCAAAAGGAAAAGAATATTTGTATGTAAAAGAGTTGATTGAATCTTTAGGTTTCGATACTTTTACGATTCATACTGGTGTTTTTAATCCAGCATTTGAGCCTGACGTATCAAATGTTGAAGTAGCAGCTGCAGCTGCAGAAGATATACAGGACATTGCGACAAAGAGAGATCGAGCAAATGCAACCGCAGTTCTTGCGAAGGGGATGGAAGTGCTTTTGCCGGAACTGTATGAAGAAGGTAAATTCGACGGTGTACTTTCCTTTGGAGGTACTGGAGGGTCATCTATCGTAACAACTGGTATGAGAGCACTACCAATAGGTGTTCCAAAAGTGATGGTTTCTACAGTTGCTTCTGGTAATACGGAGCCGTATGTAGGTACTAGTGACATCATTATGATTCCATCCGTAGTAGACGTTGCTGGTTTAAATATAATTTCGACAAAAATATTTACGAATGCAGTATTTGTGATTGCAGGTATGCTGAATTTTGACAATAAAACGATCGTGAAAAAAAAGCCACTGATTGCTGCAACTATGTTTGGACTAACAACACTTTGTATTAATCAGGCTAAAGATTTTTTGGAAGCTAAAGGATATGAAGTATTAATATTTCATGCAACAGGTGTTGGTGGTCGTACAATGGAGAATTTAATAGCTAATGGATTTATAGATGGTGTCCTTGACATAACGACCACTGAATGGGCTGATGAGTTAATTGGCGGTATATTAAAAGCTGGACCGAATCGTTTAGAAGCAGCTTCACGAAAACAAATTCCTCAAGTTGTATCGGTGGGTGCAATAGATATGGTTAACTTCGGTCCATTCGACTCTGTCCCTGATAAATTTAAAGGTCGAAAATTTTATAAGCATAATCCAACAGTTACTTTGATGCGCACATCCGTTGAAGAGAACAAACAAATAGGTGAAGTAATTGCAGAAAAATTAGCTTTAGCAAAAGGATACACAGCATTATTTTTACCGCTAGGAGGGCTATCTGGTCTAGATGTTGAAGGGCAACCTTTTTATGGTTTAGAAGAAGATAGAATGTTATTTGATACATTAAGAGAAAATGTTGACCAAAGTAAAGTGGAAATGATTGAAATCAATGCGGATATTAATAGTGAAGAGTTTGCACTAGCTGCAGCGAAAAAATTGATTGAATTAATAGAAAATAAAGAGAGGGATAGCAATAATGTCAAAGAGACAAGAACTATTGAATCGTTTTAAAGAAGAAATTAAAAAAGGTAATATTCTGTTAGGTGTTGGAGCTGGTACAGGAATTACAGCTAAAAGTAGTGAAGCCGGTGGAGCTGACATGTTAATTGTCTATAATTCTGGCCGTTATAGAATGGCTGGTCGTGGTTCCCTAGCTGGGTTATTATCTTATGGTGATGCCAATCAAATTGTTATGGAAATGGGTAATGAAGTATTACCAGTTGTAAAAGATACTCCAGTACTAGCTGGTGTTAATGGAACAGATCCTTTTAAAGTGATGGAAGTTTTCTTAAAGCAGCTGAAAGAACAAGGGTTTAGTGGGGTTCAAAACTTTCCTACAGTCGGGTTAATTGACGGTGTATTTCGTCAAAATCTAGAGGAAACTGGGATGGGCTATGATTTAGAAGTAGATATGATTAGAAAGGCTAATGAATTAGACTTACTAACGACACCTTATGTCTTCGATGAAGAGCAAGCAAAGAAAATGGCTGAAGCGGGTGCAGATATTTTAGTGGCCCATATGGGATTAACAACAAAAGGAACGATTGGTGCACAAACTGCATTAACTCTAGATGACTGTGTCGATCGAATTCAAAAAATTATTAATGCTGGTAAGTCTATAAATCCTGATATATTAGCAATTTGTCATGGAGGTCCAATTGCAGAACCAGAAGATGCTGCTTATGTTATTGAAAGAGTAGATGGGATTGTTGGATTCTTTGGTGCTTCTAGTATTGAGAGATTTGCTGCAGAAAAAGGAATAAAGGAACAAACTGAAGCTTTCAAAGGTTTATAATTGAAAGTATTTTCATATCAGAAGAAGATACAAAGTACCGGTTATGACATTGAAGCAAAGTTTGATTTAAATAATCTAAATAAATAAGACGAATCCAATTTGAAAAAAGATTGTTCAAATTGGATTCGTTTTTTGATCGCTTTTTATTTTAAATTTATTATTTTTTGGTATCTTTGTTGCGCTTTTTCTTAGCATAGTCTGCTTCAATGCGGATAGTTTTTAACTGTTTTGTCACGATTAATAATTATTGTTAGTGTATTTAATAGAATCGTGCTGATTAGTAAGATGGTTACAGCAAATACTGAACTACTAGTTGTATCCATAAGAGCAGACCAATCCTCAATCTTAACAAGATGGTTATTATATAATAATTGGAAACTTATCGATATAGCACAAGCACTGAAACTTAAAGTGCAAAAGATTAATCTATAATTGTGGACTTTCTTATTAGTACTCAAAATACTACAAATTGGTAACAGTATTGCTATTACACCAAGTACTAGGCTTCCCAGATTAAGAAAACCGAACATAGAACATCTCCCCCTTATTATTAAAGGACGAAAGTAATTGGTAATTGTTTCTTGTTAATAATTCATGAATCATAAAGTTTGTTAGATACACTTTTAAATATTCGATTTATTTTTGAACAATATGAATAATGATTTTTAGAAAGAGGGTCTGCAAAAGTCAGCATTCTAGATGTGACTCTTGCAGCAATGATTAATGTACGATTTTAATGTAATCCATCTTTTAGTACAAAGTCTACAACAGATTTTTGTTGAGAAAGTTTGTAATAAGCATCAAAAATTTCTATAAGTGCTTTGGCTAAATTTTCATTTTTTACATCATGTTTCTCTAGTATTTGATTAATTAGAAATTCCATTGGTTCTAACATTAATCCCACCTACCTTTCTAATAGTAGGTTAACATTTAGGTATAAACATTTTCTGAACAAAATAGAAAATGCCGCACCGTCGTCACACGCTACAGCTCAGACATTAAGCAAAGGGATAATTGATCAGTTTGCAATTAATACATTATTTCATACACCATATACATATTGAGAAGAAAATATTATCGAGTGAACCAACAGGTTTTTTGAATATACTATTTGAAACTAAAACATTTAGGGAGATGGTGTTGTGAGCGGAATAGATAAACGAAACAGATTAAGCGAAGAACCATTTGCTTATCAAATAACGAAAAAAGGGACGGTAGTAATAGCATACGAAGGTAAACAAATAAAAATTGTAAAGGATAGGGAGGCTGAGCGTCTTATCGCAAGAATCAAAGAAGTTGAAGACAATCTAACAGCAGTACAGTTATTGTTAGCTAAAATTACAGGTAATTTTAAACGTGGTAACGAGAAAATTGGAAAAAATAAAAGAAAGTAACCTAAGACTTCTTAGTTTCACAATTCCGCTTACCAGTTTCTACACCTACTTCATAAATAAAGAGAATCATAATAAAGAAAAGAACAATTTAAAAGATAGCTAAAAGAGTTTTAACAATCTTTAGCGTCATCCTGATACCTCCTATTAGTCGGATTGATAGAATTTAAAATGATCATATAGTCAGGCAGTCTTGCTGAACAATCCTTTAAATAGGCTGTTTTCTCAAAGATTGTTGCTATTAAAACAAAGAGACAGATCTAATCTACAAGATGTGTAGAATGAACTCTGTTTTTTGAAATTTTTCAAAATAAAGGGTTCTTATAAATGCGTGTAGAATATTCACAGTAATACTAAGGATAGGTGGGATGATATGGAGAATCAGGTTTGTATTATAAGTATTTACGTGCCCAATTTAAACAAAGCAATTGACTTTTATACTAATACTTTAGGTTTTGAATTAAATAAGCAGTATGGACCTAATATTGCATCACTTGTACACGGAGAGTTACCAATTATTTTAGAGGCAAACGATAATACAACCTTTAAGCAAGATAATAAAATTACAGGAGTTGTATTAGGATTGAGAACTGAAGATATTTATGAAACGGTTAAATTCTTAAAAGATAAAGATGTGGAATTTATTGTAGATGAACCAACTAATTGTCCTCCAGGAAAATATATTAGTTTCAGAGACCCCTTCGGAAATATTTTAGAGTATCTCCAATTTGAAAATATGTAACAAGCATTTGACGAACTCGCTAGAGTTTACTCTGAAGATGTAAGTGATTATGAATGGGATTTTATAAATACAGGTGTATTTCGTTCAACGGAAACGTTAGAATATACGGCATAAGGTGGAATAAAAGCGAAGGTAAGACCTAAAGAAGGAGCAAATCTCCGCACAGATTATGTATATTTAAGAGTAAAAAATGACTCTAATGAAAGAAGGTTATTTTAGTGGCAATAGAAGGTTTATTTGGTTTAATCATTGAACCACTCTTATGGTCATTAGTTGTTTTTTTTAGCTTGCAAACAATTATTGTTACCTTCAATAATGCTGATACAAAAGCAAAGAAATATGCCATCGTCACTAGTGTCTTAGTATTTTTATTAGTTATATCCGATGATATTATGAGAATGATTGATATTATGAGAATGTAGTAGACAAACCCAAAGAAATTTTTATTTAGATTTTCACTAATTAATTCTTCTAAGATTAAGAAACCTTGATTATCGAGGTTTGCCCTAATAACGGTGCAGATTCCCATATCCCATCGAATATGGTGTTCCCTACAAGTGGATTATGGAAATTAGAAATATATTTTAATGATAAATTATTTGGGGAACTAGTTATAAACGTTAAAGAGAGTTAAATTATCTTCAACTAAGGTGCTTTAGTTTAATTTTTCGATTCTTCAAGACAATCTTTGAGAAAACAGCCTATAATATGATGGAAAATAATTTTACTAATCCAAAATGCAATGATAACCCAAATAATAATAAAAAGAATACCAACAAACCAATTCTTTGGTTTTCCAGATTGTTTTAACTTTTCTGCAGCTGCTTTATGATCATCAATCACATGTCGTGGAATTAATTTTAAAGCGAAGATAATTTCAAATGGTACAATTATCAAATCATCAAGAACCCTAGAATAGGAATAAAATCTGGAATTAAATCTATTGGGCAAAAGCATAAGCAACTATAAGCATAGCCACAAGGTTTGCATATCATGGGGTTCTTGGATCTTTATAAGACAAGTAAAGTACAAATGAATTTTGTTTTAATTTTTTAGCAAAGGCTTTAAACTTTGATAGTAAATTTCTTCTTATTGAAAAATCTTCTCCCATTGCTAGAAAGTATATATCATAAAAATACATCGGGAAGAGAAATACTTACTGTAGATCCAATGATAATATATAGTTAGATTTCAGTATTTATAAATTCCATTAGCAAAGCACTTTCATTATTAATTGTTTTAACTTTTGTAAACCCGCATTTTTCGTAACATCTAATAGCTCTTTCGTTAGAAAATTCAGGGTCTACTATTATAATTTCAGCGTCTGTTATATTAATAATGAGTTCAATAAATTTACAAACCATAATTGTTCCATAGCCTTTATTTAATAGGTTAGGATTACCGATAAATTGATCAATTCCAAAAACCACTTCATTATTTAAATAGCCTAATTCTTTTAATTCTTCTGCTTGAAGTTTATAGTATTGCATAAATCCTATTGGGGAATCGTCTAACAACAATGAAGGGGAGAACTAGAATTTCACCACGAACGCGTGGTTCATATTTTTTCCTTACTTGTTCTATTGAAAATGGTGAATTAATATCCCCGTAAAATTCTAAAACTTCTCTCGTACTCAACCATTTAGCCATTAAACCATAATCATTATCAGTCATTTTTCTGATGTGTATTTTGTTAATATCCAAAATATGTACCCCTTTCAAAAATACTAGTATATCTTAAAATAGCAAAATTAGTCTAATACTTACTGAACTATATGATGAGATGTTAAAAATGATAAATTTGTTTAATGTGCCAATATAAAATGGTCCAAGTTTCTAAGTTTTTGTATAAAAAAAGTAAATAGACAAGTTTTTTCCTGCCTAAATCAATCTCTTTATCTGTGGTCGGGAAGTTTCTGTATGATATCAGAATATATATTCATTTTTGTGTTAATTCCTACCCATTTATTTTTATCATCGATGTAACCTGCTGTAGCCGTACCATCATTATTTTCAGAAAAGAACACATTACCGTGGTTATATGGTTCTATGATCGGGTCTGTATCTAAATTCATTTCGGGTGAAACATTCCCTGCTGCTCGAGATGGCTCTCTTCGTTCTCGAAATAACTGTCCAATGGCTATTGCTTTCCCATCTTTGATTTGCACAAATGTAAAAATCCCATCATTTAAATAGTAAGTGTCTGCTCTTCCTAAAGGGAACGTATATTCATGTAAACGATAACCATCTAATGTACCAAGTGTTTTGAACTCAGTGTTGATTGGTGATGCGATAGCCGCTTTACGTGCTGCTTGAAGGTCATTCTGATTCAGTAATTTTGGATCAAACGCATAGTCCTTTGAGTTCACAAAAACAAATTTGCGAATGGATTCAAATTGAACGTTGTATCCCAAGGATTCAGAGACGAATCGTATAGGAACGAGAATGTGGCCATTGCTATTTTGAGCAGGTATATCCATTTGTATAGCTTTCCCATTTTTATAGGCGGTTTTGCTATTCGTATTTATTTTCAAATAATCTCCATCTTTATTTTGAACTGTGGCGACTTCAGTCTTAGGGTTATAACTATAGGAAAGACCAAGAGATGAAAGCACTCGGATCGGGACAAATAGATGGTTATTATCCATCAGAGGATGTACATCCATCTTGATAAATTCACCATTCGCAACAACTTCTATTGGTCTAACATTCTCTTCTGACTTAACTAGCGGTCCTGCACTTGCATGTGGATAATTGAATAACCCTAAACTTAAAGCCAGAAGTAAGCCTGACATAGATTTCTTCATTTTGTATTTCCCCAATCTTTTAGTATTTGCCAAATGTCATGTCGTTTTAATAGTTTTATCACAAGCACTCTGGATAGTACGAAAATCGTTAAGCCAATCGCTTATCTTTTTTGATTTTCTGCATTGTAAGAATTAGCCCTGTTAAACCAACAGTTAACGCAGGTGCAATACTAATTATAAAAAACCGCCATACACCTGTGTACAAGGATATTGTTAGAAAAATAGTAGGTAAACCAATTAATGCAAATAAAGAAGCGATTAAGGCGAATCTTTGATTTTCTTGCATTTATGAAACCCCCGTATAATTTACAAATTTATTCAATTGTATCACAAATAACCTATTTTTCGATTGTTAGAGGAATTGGAAATAGCCTCAGTGTCCGTTACACTCTACAGCTTAATGAGTATTCGCGATTCTATTTAATTCGGTTTTTATAGAGGAGGTCGAGTAACTGTTTCTTCCTTTAGTATTAATAAAATCTTAAATATTTGGGAATGACCGACCTTCGCGGCCAAGATTTCTTTGTAGTACTATATTCACATGAATTATTTTCGAATAGTTAATAATGGATAAAATACGTATAATAAGGATGCTATTAATATCAATTAATAGAATAATAATGAAAGATTGGAATGAGTGAAGTGTGGGTAAAATAAAAAGGTTAGTAGTTTGTTGTTTAATAGTAGTTATAGCAACATTCCACTTCGGTACAGGGAATAGTACTGTATATGCAAGTGAAAATAAATATGGGATTTATAATGGTAAAGTGGTAAACGGAAGACTTTACGCACCTATTCGAGCTGTTGGTGAAAAGATACAAGCGGAAGTAAGTTGGGATAAGGCAACAAAAACAGCCACTTTAATCAAAGACAAGAAAGTGATCAAACTGACACTTGGCTCTAAGATACTAAAAGTCAATAATGAGCAACTTCAAATGGATGTATCGTTACTTTTAGAAAATGGAAGCATTTTTTTACCGATAAGATATATAGGTGATGCATTAGGGGGTACAACATACTGGGATAAAAGTGAACGGTTGGCTTACTTATATTCAGACCCGTATGGGGTTTATGGGGTTACTGTTTATGCTCAACCACTGTTCTATAAGGACGGCTATAAGCTGCTGGATGAAGCCATTGCAAAAGTAAAAAATGTTTCAAACATCTCTCAAAAAAGGCAGTATTTAAAGCCATACTTCACGGATGAAATGATTAATTTAATTATTATGAGAAACTTAACCTTTACGGATATGTCCGAAAATGGAGGTTATTATTCTTATCCAAAAGACACGAATATGAGGATCAGTCGTAAGGTTTATGTATCTGGAGGAGAATTGGTACAGTATGTTTTACTTACAAAGAGAAATAATCAATGGCTAGTGGGTTCTCTTGAAGAAAAATTTGTTCCATATAGGCCATAGAATTTTGTTTACTAACTACGCTTTCATCTTAGGTCATTGACTGTCGTTTTTGAGGCAGTAAGAAAACAACTTTTTACAGCCAGTTGTCGCTATATAGCAGGCGACTGGTTGTTTAGTTTCGTTTGAAGACGGATAATTTGTTAGTGTCATCGAGCAAATGATGGGGTAATTGATAAGGGGTTGAATTAGCAAAAGCTGCCGTACCTTATCTGCCCCTTACCGATAAAGAAAAGGAAACGATTTATTTTGATGGTATGAGGTCGCAAGGAAATACGTATGACCTTTTGAAAAAATAAATGGCAACGACATACAACTTTATTTTAGATATGCAACAACTGAAATTCCAGAGGATTATAAACCTGAACCAGATATGCCAAGCGATGCAAGGGACGTAAAATTCCATTATGATATCACCTAATCACCAGTTTTGGATGAAAACGGGGAATTTGTTTTTAATTCTGATACATTCAAAACCGACCAATTTCTAGTTAGTTACAAAGCCGTGGGAATTGAAGCAATCGTTGCTCCGAATACTGCAGTGTTAGTGAACGAAATAAATTAAAATTAACTTTTATTCGTCAATTCATTGCTAACTAATAAAACTGTAAATGTAACAGATGTATCAAAAGGAACAAATGTAAAACATGTAGCATATTTTGCTATCAAAGAGTTGTCTATAGCTACAGGAATTTTAATCGGCATCAAATACACTTGAGAGATTTTGCGTGTGTCGAGGTCATTCAAATTCCGAATGCTTCAAGTAGCGAATAAATCAGTATGGTGTTCCAACAAATCATTTGCCGACTTATGTTGAAGAAGAATTAAAAGTGTCTTTACACATTACTAAAAGAACATGAAGTAAAAATGAGCGCCGCAAAAGCAAATACACGATTAAATTAATTAGGTCTACTAAAGATTAAAATGTCTCAAGAAAATAAAGCTTCTAGGCTGCAACTTAAACATGACATAAACTTGAATAGCGTCCAATCATTTCATTTATCAAAGTAAATTTTAACGTATAGTTTTGAGGTCGATGTTACTCTCAATAGGAGGGAGTACTATCGAAATACCCAAATGAAAAGTGTTTAAAAGCAATTTTAAACTTCTCCGAGTATTATAATCTTACTCACCACAATCAATAATCTTGGTGAGTGGTGGAGTAGAGCAGTTAATGAAATGACAAAAAGAGATGTTCAATTATATTATTTTGCTATTCAAGGTGCATTAAACAATGAACTATATTCTCATAAAATAGTTTCTAAAATGTTTTCTGAGCTTGAACGACGTAAAAATCAGAGATAGAACATTCACATTACGTAATTTAATTATGTCTAACACCCCCATTCGGGGGGTTCTTTCATTGGCAGGGGTGAGAAAAATGTAAAGGTATGAAAATAGTAATAGAAATCTCTCTATTATTTATGTATATTTATGGTTGAGGAGGAATATATAATGAAGAAATTTTTAGTGTTATTATGCATGTCTTTGTTCTTAGTTGCTTGCGGTAACTCAGAAGAAAAAAGTGCTTCTGAACCTGTCAAAAACCAAGAAGAAGATTCTGAAGAAGCAAATCAAAAAGTGTCTAAAAAAGAGGGAAATACAAAACCTGAAGAATCAAAAGCCCCAACCCAAATAAAATTAGGTGAAGTGATGGTGGTTAATGATTTTGCGGAAATCATTTTGAATAGCAATAATTTTGGTCAAGTTATTAATCCGCCAAATCCAGGTGATTTCTACACATACTATGAAAATAAAGAACCAAATCAAGTGTATTTAGACAGTGTTATTACCGTGAAAAGTTTACAAACTTCCGGGAAAGTTGCAAGTGATTTTGTAAGTCTAAAAATTATTTACGATGATAAATATGAATATACAACATTTTCTACGCTAGAAGAAAATGGGGGTAAAAACTTCACTTATTCAAATATTACTTATATTGAGCCATTACAAACTGGAGTGTTGCACTTTTTAGCATCTTTACCATCTGAAACAGAGAATGATGGCAAACCATTAAAAGCCGTTTTTACAATTAATGGTGAAACATTCGAACAAATAATTAGATAGATTCACCTTTTGAAGACACTCATCTCTGTTGTGTACCCCAATTTGTATCCCAAATAAGTAATGTATAACGGGTATTAAAGGATAACACTATTTTTTTAATATCTAAAATGCAAAAACCCCGCCAAATCAATATTTTTACGCTATAATGGTGGACGAGGTGAAGAAAATGTTTGTAAGTGAGAAACAAATTGAAATTCGATATGCTGAGACCGACCAAATGGGCGTGGTGTATCATGCGAACTATATTATTTGGATGGAGATAGGTCGTTCACAGTTAGTCAACGATGCAGGCTTTGAGTATGCAGAGTTAGAAAAAGATGGTTATGTATCGCCAGTGATGGATTTATCCATTTCTTATAAGGCAGCAATGCATTATGGACAAGTGGCAACGGTCCGTACATGGGTGGAAAAGCACGATCGTCTACGTACAACATATGGCTATGAAATTTTACATGAAGATGGCACGATTGCAGCTACTGCTCAGTCCGTACATATTCTAGCGCAAAAAGATACGTTACGTCCGGTGTCCTTAAGTAAAATTGATCCGGTATGGGATGCGAAATACAAAGAAATCGCACGCGAGACGAAATAGGAGAAACATATATGGAACTATTATTAGCGATAGGTGCAATTATGGCATGTCTTGGTGTCGTGCTAGGCGCTTTTGGAGCACATGCATTAAAAGATAAATTTGCGTCACCACACTACGCAGCCATTTGGGAAACTGCAGTGCAGTATCATATGTACCATTCATTAGGTTTACTGGGGCTTGGTATTTTATCGAGTGATGCTCTTTTAGGAGCTTCTAGTATGCTTTCTTGGGCAGGTTATTTAATGTTTGCAGGTATAGTGTTTTTCTCGGGTAGTTTATATGTATTAGCGGTTACAGGTGTGAAAAAGCTTGGTGCGATTACCCCAATCGGTGGTCTGCTATTTATCATTGCCTGGGTGCTTGTGGCTATTTCCGCATTTTCTTAGGCATATACACTATAAATAAGAGTGAGGTAGTTCCTATGGAGCTATCTCATTTTTTATAAAGAAGTAAAAAAATGAAACAAATTGGTCTATTTAAGCGTATTACATAATGATTAGATTATTTTAGCATTCTAGCTTATTTCAACGGTTGCTCAAACATCCGCTGAAATACAGGAATTCAGGTTAAGCACTTCACGTCTGAGAAAATACCTGAGTGACAAGCGTTGTGTGGGTATAAAGCCTGCAGACGCAATTATGTCGAGGCATATTTGATATGGTAAAATAAGTCTTAAGTATATAAGTTGAAGGTGGGAATAAATATGGGTTTATTAAAAGCAGGAGTTGGCGCATTAGCAGGTGTTTTAGAAGATCAATGGCGTGAATATTTCTATTGTGAATCACTGTCCGCTGATGTTCTTGTGGCAAAAGGTTTTAAACGTACTTCTAAACGAGGGTCAAATAAAGGTAATGACAATATTATTAGTAATGGCTCTATTATTGCTATAAATGAAGGGCAATGTATGATGATTGTCGAGCAAGGGAAAGTAGTGGAGTTCTCTGCTGAGTCTGGGGAGTATGTTTATGATACATCAACGGAGCCTTCGATTATGTATGGCAGTGATTTGTCTGAAGGTATTATGGAAACATTCAAGCAGATTGGTAAACGCTTCACTTTTGGAGGAGAACCTGCAAAGGATCAGCGTGTGTACTATTTCAATAAAAAAGAAATCGTAGGTAATAAATATGGGACACCAGCACCGGTTCCTTTCCGTGTGATCGACCGTAATATCGGCCTAGATATTGATATTGCTATTCGTTGTCATGGCGAATATTCATATAAAATTGTAGATCCATTATTATTCTATACGAATGTTTGTGGAAACGTAGAGCGTGAATTTACAAGAGATGCCATCGATAGTCAATTAAAAACGGAGCTGATGACTGCGTTACAGCCGGCTTTCGCACATATTTCAGCAAGCGGGGTTCGCTATAGCGAAATTCCGGCTCATACTGTAGCTCTAGCAGATGCCCTAAATAAAGTGTTATCAGAGAAATGGCTAGCAACACGTGGTTTAGCAGTTGTATCATTTGGCATAAGTTCTTTAAAAGCATCTGAAGAAGATGAAGCAATGATTAAACAACTACAAAGAAATGCAGTGATGCGTGATCCAGGTATGGCAGCGGCTCATTTAACGGGTGCTCAGGCGGAAGCAATGATTGCAGCATCTAAAAATGATGGCGGAGCTATGGCAGGATTTATGGGTATGAACATGGCAGCTCAAGCAGGTGGTGTTAATGCAGGACAGCTTTACCAAATGAATGAGCAAAATAAACAGGTAGCCCAGCAACAACAAACAGCGACGAACTCAGATGCATGGAAATGTGCATGTGGCAACGAAAACACTGGTAAATTCTGCTCAAATTGTGGGACACCAAAACCTGCAGAAGAAGGATGGGCTTGTACATGTGGTGCTGTCAACAAAGGCAAATTCTGTGGGGATTGTGGTGCTAAAAAACCTTCAGGAGCATTACAATACGTTTGCGATAAATGTGGGTGGCAGCCAGAAGACCCTGCGAACCCACCAAAGTTCTGTCCTGAGTGTGGCGATGTGTTTGATGAGAATGATGTTAAGTAAGGGGATGACTAATGATGCCAACGCAAGATGCTGAAAATATTAAACAAGTAAAGCTTGATTTTGACGCTGAGTGTCCATCATGCAGTGCATCTATTGAATTTAATCCCGCCTCTGGAAAGCTTACGTGTCCATATTGTGGCTATGAGACTGAAATTGCAGACCCAGAAAAGCAAGAGGAAAAAGTTGCCCAGGAAATGGATTTTGCAATGGCTGAAGAACGTGGGAATTTCAACTGGGGTGTTGAGAAAAAAACAGTTATTTGTAAATCCTGTGCGGCAGAAACAATTTATGATGCGTTACAGGTAGCCGATAGTTGCCCGTATTGTGGTTCTAATCAAGTTATGGAGGCAAGTGCTAAAAATACACTAGCACCGAACGGGGTATGTGCATTTGAAATAACAGATAAGCAAGCAGGAGAGAACTTTCAAAGTTGGATTAAGGGGAAATGGTTTACACCAAAAGCAGCAAAAGAAAGTGCTAAGCCTGATTCATTTAACGGAGTTTATCTTCCATATTGGACTTTTGATACTAAAACAAGCTCAAGGTATTCTGCAAGGTACGGTAGACATCGAACAGTTACAGATAAAGAGGGAAATACCCGAACTGAAACAGATTGGTATTCCACAAGTGGTTTTTATCAGGAATTTATTGATGATCATTTAATTAGTGGAACAGCCCGTTATGATCGAAATATGATGAGAAAAATAGAACCTTTTAATTTACTCAACAATAAAGCTTATAAACCAGAATATGTATCAGGCTTTTTATCAGAACGATACAGTATTGGTTTACAGGACGGATGGAGTCAAGCGAAGAGGGAAATTTCAGATCATCTGGAGGCACAAATTACTTCAAAAATACGTTGGGAACATAATGCGGACGTAGTATCTAGTTTACATTTCTCAACAACGCATGATGATATTACATATAAATATCTAATGTTACCAATTTGGCTTTCTTCATTCCGCTACAAAGAAAAGGTTTATCGATTTATGGTGAATGGACAGACAGGTCGAGTAGGTGGAGATGCCCCGATTTCACCACTTCGTGTAACAATTGCAGTTATCGTATCATTAATCACGATTGCGATTATTTGGTATTTCTTTATGTCAGAATAGTTATGAGCAGTATTCCTGTAGGGTTAATCCATACGTTGGAATGCTGCTTTTATCTACTTTCAGGAAATAATTGATTTAGTAGTGAATGCGTCAGCACAATAAATAAATGGGTGAACGGCTGAATCGTTGTAGGAAATAGGATGAAAACTTCTAGTTATCACGGCTTTCACTTCCGATAGTTGCATAAATTATTATAGGAAGAAATTCTAAGGGGTTTTACGCATTACTACATGAAAAAGGCGAATCCATATGTTTGTGTGGCGCCAAATAAAAATATATGTACTTAAGCAACCTATTTTATGGAAAAGTCATTATGAAAGATGAAATGTCAGAAAAACGCAGGATTTAGAGTACGGCTGTGGTATGAAAAAGACTGTTATATCGTCAAAGTAATGGTACTTTTATGATCTTTATTGTTAAGAAGTGATGAACAGAACGTGTGTGAAAAAAATTATTAAGCGCTAATTCATTTTATTAATACATTATCTTGGTAGGATCTTGTTAAACTTCAGGACAATTTATTCCATAAAATAACGTCATTTGAAGTTGCCAATTTACTTTAAACAAATTATTATACATTCAGAGAGCTTTTTTTATGAAATGAGCTGTGAATGTAATGTTATTCTTGGATAACATCATTATGGAGGTTTCGACAATGGATGCAATTGAAGTGTTAACAAATTTAGATCAAATACATGGGTATTTTCAACCTATATTTAGCGCGGATGCGCATACGGTGATTGCCTACGAAATTTCCGGACAGTTACAAATTGAAGGTCAACAAATTAATTTAAAAGACTTTGTGGATAACGAAGATATTCCAGAAGAATATCGTATCGATATGGAACATAAAATTTTACACGCTGCATTAGCAAAAATAGACGAAATCGGACAGGATATTGATATTTATATTCCAAGTAACCCGAACTTACTGATGCAGGATTTCGGTGAAAGTCATTTTAATATAATTCAACAATACATTAGTGAAGAGGATTTACATCGTATTGTATTAGTTGTTTCAGAGCATCGTTTTTTAGGTGACATTAATAAGTTGCACCATGCAGTACGATACTTTACGACGTTTGGAGTCAAAATTGCTATTCAGGAAGTAGGAGCGGAGAGTCATCTAGAGCACATTGCTTTATTATCACCACAAATCTTAAAGGTCAATATTCGTGACTTAAATTATGATTCTTGGTCCGCGCAGTCAGATATGATATCAGCAATAGGTAGCCTAGCTTATAAAATTGGCGCAAATCTTTTATTTGAAGGAATCGAAACAGTTTATCAATTACAATTTGCCTGGAAAAATGGAGGCCGATTTTATCAGGGCCGATACTTGGCAAATTCTGCATTGACATTCGTTGAGAAGGATATTTTAAAAGAGCGTTTTAAGGAAGAATGCCAACAATTTATTACCTCTGAAAAGAAAATTTTGGAGGCACAATATTTTGAGTTGAAAAAGTTGAGGGAGGAGCTAGAAGCGATCGTCCATCGTGTTAAGCCTTCTAGTGACAACATCACACATTTAGAGCATCTAGCGCAGTTGTTGGATAGTTATTCGTTCCGAGTATATATTTGCAATGAAGATGGTTTCCAACTATCCCCAAACGTCATGCGTATAGATGGTCAGTGGGAATTGCAGCCTAGGGCGATCAATAAAAACTGGAGTTGGCGACCATACTTCCTACAAACAATCATTAAAATGCGCAACGATCAAAGCGGAGAAATTTCAGAGCTTTATCGAGATATCGAGACAGGAGAAATCACAAGAACATTTTCGATTGCAATTAACGAGCATGAGTACTTGTTCGTCGATCTTTCGTATGATTATCTATATGAGCATAACATTTTTAGATAGTGCTACAAATGCTTATATATCAGGGTTTCTAGGGTACAAGAATAACTTGTACCCTAATTTGTGTAAAGATGATCACTTGAATTATTATGGATAAATGAATTATTATTTTTGCAACTGTGTAACAGCAACAGCTTCTGCAAATCAATTTATGGGCAGGAAATCTTTTGATTGAATGCTTATTTTTTATGGTAAAAACATTTTTATGATGTAATTCTACCAAGGCATTTTAAAAGTATCGCTGTTAAGAGGCTGAGAAAAAAGCTAAATGTAGAGGAGAGCAAAGGAAAGAGAAAAAATTAGATATAGTAAATCTCCATCCGTTTATTTATATTTATGGAGGAGGGATTTTGAACAATGAAAAAATTATTTTTAGTACCACTAACATTGCTACTAGTTATTTTGTTAGTAGCGTGTAACAAAGATAACGAAAGTAACAGTTGTAAGAAAGCCGAAAATGCTGATCAAACAGCAGAGGAAACACCATTAAAAGTCTGTGTTGGACAAGCCAATGAAAAAGTCGATTTATACCAAAATTTTCGGTATAAATCGACTTTTAATACTTAATATATAATTGAAAAACTTAATTAGTTACAATATCCAGTTTTCTAAAGTGGATTGAGAATGCTTGTGTTATTATTGTTCTTTTCCTTGAATTTCTTCATTGAAAAAGTGGATACCGGTATGTCCTCCACCTTCAGCAACCATTTCGTTTGAAGCTATTTTTGTTGGAGATGTTCCAGCTCGTGTCGCTGCTTGAGCAGTTATCCGCTCTGATATGTTTTTGTCCATTTCCACAGTATTTAAATAGGATCCTAATTTAGTTTTTGCATTATTGAGCATACTTAATGCTTTATCACGGTTTTCTTTTTTACTTAAATAAGATGCTATTAAAGCTAACCCTGTAATTACAACACCTGTTCTTCGTTTCGCCATTATTAACCCCTCCCCAAAATATTGTATCTGGTTCTATATTTTTTCTTTTCCCTATTTTAAGAGGACTAAACATAACGAATAGAGTACAACAACAAAATTCGCCGTGAATTTAAAACGAATCATGTCACTTTTAGAAGAAAAAGATAGTAGAGGAGAATAAAAAAACCAATTCATGTTCAATATCATTTGAGCAAGAATTGGTCTCTTTTTTTTGCATTAAAAACGGGATGTTTTTCAGTCCCTTGTAATATACAGATAGCATCTTTAAAAGACAATATTAAAAAGTTTTCCCATTATTGATATTGTGATTTATGAACTGTGTTTTCATTACATTCTACCTTACTAACATCCGCTGAAATATAGGAACTCAGTCTAAGAACGCCACGTCCTGTGGCAAATTTTCTGTGCGAAAGCGAAGCGACAGCAACAACACGCGACTGAGTGACCAACATCACGTTGGCCCAAAGCCTCCGCGGATGTCACGGAAATTGAAAAGGAGTTCGTAAATGATGTTAGCCTAAATCATCGCATAATTGAAATAAATTATTTTAAAGGAATTCCAAGACCTAATGCAGAAGCGATCGAGACAATAGAGCTAATAACACCTAGTATACTAGTTAATTTCTCTAATGGTTTTTTAGCTTTCTCATTATCTCCATTTTCAATATGAGTTTTAAGGAGTTCAAAATGAGCTTCTGCAATTTCTCGTTGTTCATCTGCTAGGTGCTGAACTTCTTCTTGAAGCTGTTGTAAAGCATTGATAATGTCACTTGGTGGGCTAGCTATCCCTTGACTGAGTGTACCATTGTTTTCAATAGTTATATTACCTTTGTTTTCTCCAAAAGTTAGACCACCATATTTACTAGATTCACCCATATAACCATCTCCTAATATAATAGTAACTTTCCCAAGTTTCGATACTTTATCCAATACTTGATCAGAATTTTCTTTTGTTAAAATATCGATAATTTCTCTTAAACTCTCGGGTTTATTGTGTTTAGTTATCCCGACATTTTCCTTTTTATTAGCAATTTTTTTTTTGAAAAACTTTGTCTGAAATCCTCACTTAATTCAATGATTGGAATAGCGTTCAAAGGATCAAAACAATTCTCTGTACCACAATATTTGCATGTAATGGAATCGATATTTTCAAGTTCGGATTTACTAGCAGTTAAAATACTTCTACTACATTCCTCACATTGAAATTCTAATTTTATAACGAGTGCTTCTTGTTTTTCTAATTCAGATAATTGATCAATAACTAATCCAAGAGGCAAGTTAGTTATTTTTGCAATATAACTATGGTAAAATTTATCAATTTTACTGATAGCAATTACCTCAAGTGCATTATCTATTTTTTGAGAAATTTCCCATGGCTTTAAATTGCTCAATACTTTTACCTCGCAGAATAAATTTGGTAAATCAATTTTTCTCTAATATAATCCAATACAGGTTCAGACGCAAATACATTGAACTTAAATGTCTTTGTATTTACACCGATTCGAACAGAATATTCTTGTTTAACACCATCAACACTGTGTTCAAATAGTATAGATCCTTTTTGTTTGGAAAGATAAGGCTCTAAATAATTGTATAAGGGTAAACCTCTTAGTTCTCTAATACTACCTAATCCTATCGTTTCAAGACCACTTAACAGTAACAAAGTAAAAGGTGTTGTTTCTAAAATACCGGTGATATGTTCGCAATTTAAATTTTGCTCTAGAACTGATAATTCACCATTAGTATAGTATTCGTCAATTGCAGAAAGTATACTCACAATGGATTGACCCTGCGTTTCTTCAAATGTATTGACTAATCCTGCTGGTCTTCCTGTAGCATCAATCAGCCTTCCTTGAAGGGAATCCGCTAAAGTCGCAAGATTACCACCATAATTTTCTAATAAATCATACTGTTTGAATTCATATTGTTCATCAACTACTTTAGTTAACCAGGCAATTATTTTTTTTGCAACAGCTGAACTTGCTCGTACTTCAATTATTCCCTTAACTTCATCAATGTAAACTGTTGTAATTTCATGTTTAATGTATTCTCTACGGTTTGCTAAAAAGTAATCAACATTAACACCTGTTCTATGAATGAATCGCAAATAATATATTTGTGAACCTTCGATATCGGCAGCAGCAATAATGGTAGGATCAATAGGAACATTTTCGCTATTTGGTGTAACTACTGTTTCGAAAGGATTAAATGGCATTTTATTAATAATACTTTGTTTAAAACCTGTTAAATCAGTTTTATTTGTTGCCTGGTACCAAGCTAAGGAAACTGCTCCAGAGAAAATATTATCGCTAATTATTTTAAGAACATCGCTATCAGTATGCTCAAAAACATCCCATACTCTGCTAGCTAATTCATATACATTGCCATTGGTATCTAAAGTCATTTTATTACAAATCTCTTTAAGTAGAGTTTTGCTTAATCTATGCAAGTCTTGGGGGAAAATTAAAGATTTAATAGTGTTCATGTAACACCCTCCAGAATTATATTCTGTGTTCGATGAAAGTATGCATTTTGCTTAATAAATATAATAGTATATGTATTGAAAACCCAAAAAATGACAAAATAATGTTGGTTGACAAGAAAAGATGGACATATATAGACCAAGATAGATGTAATTAGAATAAAAATGTTAAAAAGTGGAATGTTTATATGGAACGTCAATTCAGTACTACACTCTAAATTAAAAAGTCACTCATTAAAAATTGAGTGACTTTACATAATTATTCAGCAAAATGAAATTAGGTTACAAAGGAGAAGCTTGTTCTCAAATGTACCCCAATTGAATTACCTTTAATTACTTTAAACGAAGAATGTTAGTCAAAGTTTTTTCCGAAAATTAAAGTATTTGTGTTAATTCTGCATTTACAAACCTTTGGGCAGTAATGAGAACCCCTGCAGCTGTTCTACCATAAACGCTATATATACCGCCAGTTTGGTTAGGAACGATTTCAACTTCATATTGAGCAGAAACACCTACACTTGGAGTTACGAATGTTGAACCGTTAGCAATTGCGGCAAATGGAGTTGTAGATAGTAATTGTCTTGCTCCGTCAAGTCTAAAAACTCTTACTACTCCAGTTAGTAAACCTCCAGTTAGATTGAGAATTTTGACACGAACGTTAGCTGCATTAGCTGGTTGATTCCCTGTATTTTCAATTGGTCCTGTAGTTAAAGGCAATTTAAATTCACCTCTTTCCAAAAATAGATTGATAATCCGCAGATTACATAATCATTGTATTCAGTTTCTATAGACATGCTCTAAACGTATTCATCAGTTTTCAATAAAAATGTAGAAATTGATATTTATATATTTCTTCTTTAGCTATCGAATGAGCTATGACTTTCTACCATTTTGGGTGTATTATATGAATAACTATAACTCAGATGAGTAACAGTACATAATAAGGCTTTTTGATAAGGCGGGGTGAGAATAATTTATTGATAGGAGTTCCTATTCTGGTATAATTAACTGCGAGAGAGGATGATCAATATGAGTAAAAACATCGTTGTTATAACAGGGGCAGGTAGTGGCTTAGGTGCAGCGCTTGCTAAAAAATATTCGACTTTAGGCTATCATATTTGTTTACTTGGTAGAACAAAATCAAAGCTTGAGAATACGGCTAAAGCGTTAACTAATGGCTATTCTATTTATGAGGTGGATGTTTCTTCAAAACAAATGGTTACTCAAATAATTCAATCTATACAAGATGATTTTGGATCCATTCCTTTATTAATTAATAATGCGGGTGTTGGCTATTTTGATAATGCTGAAAACTTGAGTGAGGATTCAGTTCATCAAATGATTGATATTAACTTAAAAGGAACAATTTTTTGCACACAAGCAGTATTAAAAGGTATGAAAGAACGTAATGAAGGAACAATCATCAATATTGTTTCAACAGCTGGTCTAGAAGGAAAAGTAA
The DNA here is from genome assembly GCF_058791335.1 of Lysinibacillus sp. EB271-A1-10B. Taxonomy (NCBI): domain Bacteria; kingdom Bacillati; phylum Bacillota; class Bacilli; order Caryophanales; family Bacillaceae; genus Lysinibacillus; species Lysinibacillus sp. EB271-A1-10B. The sequence goes on along the minus strand of NZ_JBYTDL010000022.1, from coordinate 54,191 downwards.
CGGAATCTGTTTATTGTGCTAGTAAATTTGGTGTACGCGGATTTACCGAGAGTCTAGCATTAGAATTAAACGAAACAGCGATTAATGTATGTGCTGTATACATGGGTGGTATGAGAACAGAGTTTTGGGACGGGATATTTACTGAGGAAAAAACTAAAACATTAATGGATCCTAATGATATCGCGGATATTATTATGGACAATATAAAACCAAGAAAAGCGTTAGCTGTAACTGAGGTTGTCATAAAAAATAAACGATAACTACACAGTTTTTTCGTGCATCAGTTTCTGAAAGCTTTTGAGCAAAAATTTAAATCCTAATGGATATCATAAAAAAGATCAGTTCTTATTTTTTTGAATGAGAATCTGGTCTTTTTATGTCTATTCAAGATTTCAAGCTTATAAAGATTATCTATGCACTATACGTTACAAAACTGTCATGTTGTCATGTTTTTAGTCATGTAAAACGATTGTTGTAGTCCGAAATGCTTGATATAGTTAACGGTGCTGTTATGATAATTTATAACCTTATACCCAGCATTAATTGCTTAAAGGAGAAATGAAAATGAAAGCACTATTAAAAATCTATTTGTCTATAATTGTTACGATTGTGGCCTTTTATAGTTTAACGCCTACAATCGTAAACGCAGATGCAAATGAAAAAACTCAAATGATTGATCAATTTATTCAAGAGCAAAAGGCGATTAGTAAAATTCCAGGGATATCGCTAGTAATTGTTGAGAAGGGGAAAACGGTTTATGAAAAAGGTTTTGGATATGCCGATGTTCAGTCAAAAACACCAGTTACCTCCAATACATTATTTGAACTAGGATCTACATCGAAAGCCTTCACTGGAATTGCCATTTTAAAATTGGAAAAGGAAGGGTTACTAAAACGCTCTGATGATGTCCGAAAGTATATCCCGTGGTTGGAGTTGGAATATAATGGAGAACCTCGGACGATTACTATTAATCAGTTACTGTATCATACAAGTGGTATAGCTACGAACACAATAACAAATATTCCTAAAAGTAACGAAGAGAACGCACTTGGATTGACTGTGAAAAACTTGCTTGATCAGCCATTAAATAGACAGCCAGGTAGCTCATTTGAATACGCAACAGTCAATTATGATGTTTTAGGACTCGTTATTGAAAAGGTTTCAAAACAACCGTTTGATATGTATATCAAACAGCATATATTAGAGCCAATCAATATGAAAGATTCATTTGTTGGACTTCATCAAGTTGAATCTAATGAGATGGCGTCAGGATATAAAATAGGACTGATGAGAGAACAGGAATACACACCACCTATCTACCGTGGAAATATACCTGCTGGATATATTATTAGTAATACAAACGATATAGCAAACTGGTTAAAGCTTCAGTTAGGAAATAGCCAAATTAATGCGATTGAGAATAAAATTATTCAAGAATCGCATATTCCAGATCAATCTGTAGAGCCATTCGATACGGATACATACTACGCAAGTGGATGGGGAGTTAGAGGAAAAGAAGATAAAAAACAATATATATTCCATGCTGGAGAAAACCCTACATTTTCATCTTATTTCATCATGCAGCCCGATGAACAAATAGGAGTAGCCGTATTATCCAATATGAACTCGAGCTATACAACTGCAATAGGGCAGGGTGTGATGGATTTATGGGAAGGGAAAACGGTAAATACTATTCATGCTGACAACTTTCAGAATTTGGATAAAACGCTGTCACTTATATGCGTTATTGTTGTAGGCTTTGGGATGTTTTTAAGCGTTTTATTGCTACAATCCTTGCAGAAGGTTATTAAAAAACAACGTATTATTGTAGCTTTAAATATGAAAAGGGCTTTATTATTAGTTTTTCATTCTTTAAGTATTGCAATAATTATTGCACTGATCATGATGTTCCCGAAAGTATTACCTGGGGGATCAAATTGGGAATTTATTAAAGTATGGGGTCCAACGTCAATTACTGTGTTATTTTATAGTGTAATAGTGTCAAGTGTGATTTACTATTTAGTAGGTTTGATAAAAATCTTTACGAAAAAGGAAAAGAATTAAAAATGTAGAGATTTGATTGTTAAAGGAAATTATGGTAATGTGAAATTGATTTTAGGTGAGGGGGAGAATCCAAATGAAAAAAAGATCAATACGTTTTTTATCTATGGGTATCGGATTCTCAACGGCTGTTTTTTTCTAAAATGGAGTTTTTAGGGGCGAGTCTGCCCTTTTTTAGAAAAATATAAACCTAAAGGAGATTAACATGAATACTAAAATAACACGCAAAAATCCAATCCAAGTACCTAGCCCTGTTGGCAATTATAGCCATCTTACAATAATTCCTAAGGATGCAACAATGTATGCATTATCTGGACAGATTGGAGTAGGAGCTAGCGGTGAATTGCCATCGACACTAACAGAGCAGGTTAAAAATACATTAAAAAATATTCAATTAATATTAGAAGCAGAGGGACTTAACGCAAACAATGTGGTGAAGGCCAATATTTGGGCGACTGAAGAGATAGATTGGGATGACTTCGACCAACAATGGGAGATGATGTTTGGAAATCCTTATCCATCAATGACGATAGCTTATATTACTGCTTTAGGACTTCCTGACATTAAATTAGAAATTGATATTTGGGCTGCTAAATAAGCAGAGTACCGACAAAATCTTTAATGATTTTGTCGGTTTTTTATTAAAAGTGAATTTTGGGGGTAAATGATATGAAAAAAAGGCCACTTTTCCTAAGTGAAAAGTGACCAAAGAAAGATTTAATAATGATGGGGGTGTGTTTTTTGCCCAAGGTATGAGCAAGTTGGAAGCAAATTAGATACACTACCATCTTATGAAAAAGAAAAGAGGGCTGTTAGGCCTTTGTCTAAATCAACAACTGTTTTTTAGGTGTGTTTTTTAGAATTAGTAGAATTTTTAAGTAAGGAAGGTACTGTCCAATACGTACCCATGCGCCATAACCACTCAAATGGACCAAATTTAAAGAATTTTAACCAAATTTTACTGAAAATCAATTGGAAAATGTAAATGCCTATACAAATCCATAGAGATTGGATGAAACGAATATTGCCAATAAGGTGAAAAGCATTACCAATTATTAAAATCAGCGCAGTTTGTCCTAAATAATTTGTTAATGCTATTCGACCATAGTCTTTTAAAGGTGAAAGCAAAACTTGACATAAAGGACGTTGTAGTAAAAGCATTAATAATCCTACATAAAATGCTGATACAAATGGGCTAAATTGAAGCCCGATTAGTGTAAACTTTTCAATGTTTGTCACATGTACCTTAAGCTCATCTTCTGTCATTTGATCAAAGTTCACCATTGCCTCTGGGACATAATGCCATTGATACAGCAATCCCCCTACGCTAATAAAGAACATAATAACTGTCAAGATAGCTATTCTTTTACGATTGTCATGGATCTTTTCAAAAATTCGATACTGCCCAGCAGCTAATCCTAGTAAAATTAGAGGGAACGGCATAGCAATTTTGAAACCAAAATAAGCGGTTACCGCTAATAAAATAAGCCCTATAGTCAGGTTTATTTCTTTACGAACTTTGTAAAAAGGTAACGCTATTAGCCCGAATATTGCATAAATAGTTAATGCTTCTCCAGGTTGGAAATAAAAGTGTACAAGTCCGATTAACAATAAAATAATAATTCTTCTAATAAATAATAAGTAGGCATTTTCATTTTTAGCCATGGCACGGGAAATAAAAATATAAAAGCCTACACCAAATAAAAATGAAAAAATGGTGAAAAACTTACCTTCTACAAAAAGTGTTAAAAACCTATTATATGCAACATCCACAGATGTGTCTGGTAGATTAATCAACATTAATGCTGGAATATTGACTAAAATAATTCCTAATAAAGCAAATCCCCTTAAATAATCTAGTGTATCAATTCGTTTGTTTAATTCAATTGGTTTCATTTTTCTCACTCCTCATTGACAAAGTATACGGAAGTTATCCATAAAGTAGTAACGATGAATGTTACGCCAATCTTACAAAATCGTCATATAACTTTAGTCATTTTCTGGATACATAGATAAAATGTCTTTTGCTTGCTGTCGTAAAATATCGACCAATTCTTTCGGTTCTACGATTTGTGCATGCATGCCAAGTCGATAGAAAAGGGGACTAATAAAATTCAGCTCTCCTTTGTCTATAATGGAATTAATATAACCGGTGCCGTCTTCTTTGATCACGACCAATTCTTCAAGGTTTGGTGCGCTTTTGCATTGTCGCACACCTTCTTTTGATAATAGTACATGTAAACGGATAGGTTGTTTAGTTTCAAAATTGCTACTAAACCACTCCTTCAAATTTACAAATACCTTTTTGTTTTCTTCACTTTCTATAATGGAAAGTATGCGATCTACACGAAACAGTAATATTTTTTGTTTTGTGAAATCAAAGGCGGGCATATACCACAACCCATCATGAGCATACACACCAATTGGATGAGTATGTTTCGTAGTTGTACCTGATTTTGATTCATAGTGAAAATGTAGATTTTTGTTTTCAATAGCTGCCTCTAAAACGTCTTTCAATAAAGGGGTTTCAATTGCCCGTTTAGGATTCCAAAACGCGATGTAAGATTGAAGTTGATCCACTTTCCTCTTTGCCTCTTCCTGAAGCGAGCCATAAAGCTTATGAGAAGCAGATTGTATTTCCGTATTAAAGGGTAAATCACGGTAATAATGAAGAGATTGAAACGCAAAGAAAATCGAAACGGCTTCATCTTCTGTAAATAAAATAGGTGGAAGAAGTCTGCTCGATAGGACAGTATAGCCACCGTTCCGCCCTTGTTCTGCATAAATAGGCAAGCCCATATCACTTAAATCTAAAATATATCGATGAACCGTGCGAATCGATATATTGAATTCATCGGAAATTTCCTGAGCAGTAAATTTCTTTTTTGCACTCACAAACAGAAGGATATCTAATAGTCGTTTTGCTTTTGACATTTTCTCACCTTATTTTCATTTAATCATGCCAGTAGTTGTCATGTTTTTTGTTTAGTATAGATCTTGTTCAGTAGTTTTTCAAAAGTTTAAAGGAGATGATGTTATGTCACGAGAAATCATTTTATACATTGCAACTAGTTTGGATGGATATATTGCGAAAGAGAATGATGATTTACAATGGCTAGAAGAAGCAGAGGGGGAAGGGGATGCTGGATATTCAAACATGTATCAATCCATTGATACCATTATTATGGGTAAAAGAACGTATGATTGGGTTGTAGACCATATTGAGTCTTTTCCATATCCCGATAAGAAAAATTATGTATTTACAACGTCACTAAGTGGACAAAACGAACATGTTGAGTTTGTAAATGAAGATATTGTAACGTTTACTAAAAAGTTAAGGGGGCAGGAAGGCTCTAAAATTTGGATGGTAGGTGGAGCAGGAATTCTCGATCACTTTGTAAAGGAACAGTTAATAGATGAAATAATTATTACGGTTACACCGCACCTATTAGGTTCTGGCATTCCATTGTTCAAGGATAATAATCCATTTCAAGACCTGGAGTTAGTAAATACACAACGCTTTGGGCAAATGGTGCAAATGCATTATAAGGTGAAGAAAGAAGTTTGATCATTTATATTTAGGTGACAACCTTCAAACGTAAGTAAAAAAATAGACCAGACATATTCTATATATTTTATGTTTGGTTTATTTTTAATGTTTTTGATTGTAACGATTGTTGTTTTACCTTGTCTTCCTCAACTAACGGTACATGTTTGTTCATGTTCGATAAAAACTTGAGTAGTTTTTAATCCAATCTAATATTTCTTAAAAGCATATTCTATTAGAAATAGTGGGGTGAAATTATGTCTGAAAAAAAGAAAATTACTAGAATAAAACCTATTGGTTTTTGTCCTCCGGTTAAATTCACAGCGCTTAATAATTGTTGTCCTTCAGTCCCTTCATCTTCATGTCTTTGTGACTGTTGTGTTTCTCCACTTCAGTCAGTCTTACAACAACTTGTTGGGCAAACTGTAATTCTTGGTACTATTGCAGACGCACCTAATGTACCTCCTCTCCTTTTTTTATATACTATTGTTGAGGTGAATGATTTTTTAGTTACTGTTACAAATGGAACTCAAACTTTTGTGGTAAATATTTCTGATGTAACAGGGGTAGGTTTTTTCCCACCCGGACCTACTATCAATTTGTTACCGCCTGTTGATTCTGGATGTGAATGCAATTGTCGGGAACGGCCAATTAGACAATTGCTGAATTCACTTATTGGTTCCACAGTAAATCTTTTGGCAAGTAACGGGTCTATTGCAGTAGATTTTAACGTGGAACAAACAGGGCTTGGTATTGTGTTAGGTACACTACCAATAAGTCCTAATCAACCAATTTTTAGATTTGCAATTTCAACTTGCAAAATTGTAGCTGTAGGGCAAACTAATTGAATAAAGAATGATATTTAGTGAGTCAGTAGTTATTAAAAATTAATAGTTTTATTCTTGAACTAACAGGCTGCATTAGTTTAGCAAAAGACAGCGATTCAGGAATTTCATCTTCCTCTGTCAATTGATGAACTTTACCATCAAGATCAAAGCTAAATAAGAAAGGAGGATAACTAGCCTTTATAAGACTAATTATCCTCTATTCTTATACTCTTACATAAGATCATCAGCCTCTTTTTCCATCATTAGGAAAGCGAACGGTAGATTTCTCCCATGATTCCCTTCATTTGATGCACACCTGTGTCAGTATTGGTCATCATAACAATCCCTTGTTCAAGGTAAGGGTAGGCGACTAGCATACATTGAAATCCAACACCCCAGCCAAGAGAGGAAAACTCAAGGTTGTCACCCATGCCATCTAGAAATACGCCGAGACCTGTCCATTCTTTACAGCCTTGTGTGCGGAATAGTTCTTTGACTTGTTTGGACGAAATGCCAATTTTACTTTGGCCTTTGATAGCATTCATAATATCCAGTAATAATTTTGTTAAATCGCTCGGGGTAGTCCATATACCACAAGCTGCAATATAAGGATAAATAGAATATTTCCCTGGAATTAACGCTCCATTTTGATCATGACCACATGCAAAATTTTCTAAATTCGATGTTGAAAGAGAGGTAGAAAATGTACTGTTCGTCATACTCAGTGGTTTAAATATAAAAGTGTCCAGTAGATAAGAAAAAGGTTTTTGCGTTATATCTTCTAGTAATAGTTGAATAAGGCAAAAGCCCGCATCAGAATAGTGAAATTCACTTTCAGGTTCATATGTCACTTCAATGGTAGTAGGGCAAAAAGCCGTTGTACCATTCAATATTTCTACCATGGACGGTATTTCGTTGAAAGATTCTAGTTCCATAAAACTGCCCTCAGGGTCCACAATACCAGATTGATGACAGAGTAAGTTTCGTAATGTAACTTTTTTATGCTTTGTCAAAGGATTGTCAGGAACCTTCCATGAAACTAGTTTTTTATTAACTTCTTCATCTAAATCTACAATCCCTTGTTCTACGAATTTCATTACTAAAATGCTTGTTAGAAACTTACTAATTGAGCAAGCGTTGAAAATGGAGCGCTCATTAACTATTTTATCGGTACCTGTTTCTAGAACACCAAAATGCTCCTTCTTACTGATTTTTCCCTTTTCGATAGCTACAATGCTTAAACCTGTTATACGGTAATGCTCCATGCGTTCACGAATGTTTATCATCTATTGAGCTCCTAGTTTTTTCTTCATTATAACAGAAAAGGAAACTTGTGTTCGTGAAGTAGTTTTTTTATTTTGGGCTATTTTCTCCAAGATTGTTGCTTCTAGTTTGCTATCATCATTTTAGTGCAATAAGAAAAGCTACCAAAATGACAGCTTGCATCTATAACTCTTGCACCCTTTAGTGGAATAGGAATTAAACTATTTTATTGTAACGATAAAAGTTTATTTAATTAATTTAAGTATATTTTTTGAGTTTTTAATCATACCTAGCAACCCAAGTTCTTTTTTTACGTCTTCTGTTAATTTCTTCTCTGCAATTTTTTTGATTTTTTCTTCTGCATTTGAAAAATTACCGGAATTAAAAATTGGTTGTGGATCATATCCAATAGTAAGCTGAATTGCTTTGGTTTGATCTTCACCAACTAGTTTATTAGATAAATGTAAAGCCATATCAATACCAGCAGATACCCCTGATGAAGTTATATATTTACCTTGTTCTATTACTCTTTCTCTTGTTGCAATTGCTCCAAAATTGCTAAGTAAATTGATAACTCTCCAATGCGATGTTGCTTTTAATCCATTGAGTAAACCTGCTGAGGCCAATAATAATGAACCTGTACATACAGAAGTTGTCCATTTTGTAGTTTTATCTACTTCCCTTATCCAATTCAATACGTTTGCATTTTTCATTTCCTGCATAAACCCTATAGTTGAACCTGGTATTATTAAAATATCTGCATCTTTTATATCATCGATGTTGTATTTCACATTGATGTCTATAAAACCTGAATCAGCTTTTATTTCTCCTGTTTTTTCTGCGACAAATAATACTTCAGTATCCTCCATATTCTTTAAAACTTCATAAGGCCCAATCGCATCCAACATAGTTACGCCATTGTATAAAAAGATGATTACCTTCATACTTACTTTATCGCTCCTCTCGTTCTACAAACTAACTGACAAATAACCAATATCCTTGTTAAACTAAACTGTTTCAATAGTTGAATAGCAACAATCTTTTCGAAAAAAGCCTTATTTTTTCAATTGTGCATGTACAATCATACAAATACTATCTTTTGTAAAGTCACTTTTGTTCCATGACCCATATAGATGTAACAAGTCGAATCCATTTTGGTCTAATAGCCTTTTCAATTCCATTGGATATGTATAGCGAATTCGAATTGAATCTTCGAAAGTTGAATGTTCTAGTTTATTGATAGAACGACCAGTTAAAATCTGTGTAATAGGGTCATATTCTTCATGGTGTTGAATGGTTAGTTTTTCTCCATTGCTAGTAACCAAGCTTTCCTCGTATTCATCTACAATAGATAGCTCGCTTAGAATAGGGTTCCGCGTATCGAATACAAATTCTCCTCCAGGATGTAGATGTTGTTTAACGGATTGGAATAAAGCATTTTGACTTTCATTACTTAAAAAATGTTGAAATGAATTACCTGTCATATAAATAAAATTTGAGGTGATTGGTAAATGAAGTTGTGTGCAGTCTTGCACAGTGAAATGTACATTAACATTCTCCTTTTTCGCTTTTTCAATAGCTTGCTGAATCATCCCTTCGTGAATATCAATTGCATAAACCTCATATCCTTGCTTGGCAAGAGGAATAGCTAATCGACCTGTCCCACAAGCTAATTCAATAATCGTAGCGTTCTTTGTTTTTAGGTGATCTTCAATATAATGTAAATCTACTTTGTGATTTTCATAAAGTGCATCATATTCAATAGGGTTATTATATTTCTCTAGATTTCCATTAAACTCATTTTGAAACATATATTTTAGCTCCTTCAACTTTTTCTTTAATTGTAAGAATATTGTATAATGTATCCAATATTCGTGCAAATTAGGTTCTTATAATGTAATGGTGTTTATAAATGAATGCCATGTATATAAGTTAATTGGAGTGAAGGCGGTGACTCCTTGTGGATCAGCGTCACAGTTGAAATCATGGAGCGAAGCGGCTCATCGGACGCCCCCAGGACGCTTTGCTATGTGCGAAAGCGAAGTGCCAGTGGCAAATGTTTTAACTGCACGAAAGCGAAGCGCCTAGGCGGAACAGAAATCAACCCACGCTATTGCGATGAGCCATAAATAATATTAATAGATGATTAGGAGGGTTTGTTTGAACAAAGAATTTTCGCGTAAAATACATATCATTGGTTCTGTTGGGAGTGGGAAGACAACTTTAGCGAAAGAATTATCTGAGAAATTAAATATACCTTATTATGAATTAGATAATGTTGTTTGGATAAGACAAAATTCTGGTGATATTAGAAGAACCGAGCAACAAAAAGTGGATTATTTGAATGATATTATTCTGACGAAATCTTGGATTATTGAGGGCGTTCATAATGAGGACTGGGTAGCACAAAGCTTTTCGAATGCTGACTTAATTATTTTCTTAGATACACATTATTTCATTAGAGTTTATCGAATAATAAAACGATTTATATTACAAAAACTAGGCTTAGAAAAGTCAAATTACAAGCCAATTTTTTCGATATTCATTAAAATGTTTCAATGGAATCGTTATTTTGAGGAGATTAGCAAACCTAATTTTTATAACAAATATGGAAAGTATAAAGACAAGCTATTGGTCGTAACAAGTAAAAGGGAGATTCTTAAAAAAAGCATATCCAATAAATAAAGGATACGCTTCTTATATGTGTATTTTAAGCATTTTTCTTCGTTTTCGTTGCTCGTTTTCTCGTTGCAGGCTTTTTCGTTTTTTCTAAGGAGGCTTGGAGCGCTGTCATTAAGTCTGTGACATTATCCGGGACTGGGCGTTTATCGTTAGCTGAAATAGTACTCGTAGCTTTTTTCTCCTCTATAAGCTCCATTAATGCATTGCGATAATCATCTGTATATTTTTCAGGATTAAATTCGGTCGTTAATTGATCAACGAGCATCAGTGCAGTTTCTAGCTCTTTTGGAACTATATTTTGTTCGCTTGGCACATTTGGAACATCCCCAACACTTCTTACTTCATCAGGGTAATGAATCATTTCCATCACTAAAGCGTTTTGATAAACGCGGACGATCGCTAATTGCTCTTTTGAACGGATAATAATTTTAGCAACGCCTATTTTTCCGGATTGCTCTAAAGTTTGACGTAGAAGGGAATAAGCCTTTCCGCCAGTCGAATCAGGAGATAAAAAATAAGTACGTTCAAAATATATAGGGTCGATTTCAGTTAATTTCACAAAATCAATGATTTCAACGGCCTTATCTTCATTTTCCTTCCGCAAGCTCTCTAATTCTTCTTGATCTAATACGACAAACTTATTTTTGGCATATTCATACGCCTTCACAATATCCTCATCTTTTACCTCTTGGTTACAGCCTTCACAAACCTTTTTATAGCTAATAGGGGTATGACATTCTTTATGGAGCTGTCGTAATTTAATGTCTTTATTTTCAGTAGCGGCATGAAGTTTTACCGGTATATTGACAAGACCAAATGAGATACTGCCTTTCCAAACTGTATGCATTTGTATCACCTCGTTTTTCTTACTATGATATATTTTACTTATTTTTATGTATCTTAAACTGAAATCGTCAAAAACTGAAGGTAAAAAGAAAAGTAGGTATTCTTATGAAACCGATGCTTTTAACGGAAGTGCTTGAAACGCCTATTGGTGAGGAATGGATGTACGAAACAAAATATGATGGATTTAGATGTATGTTAGTATGGGACGAACAGCCAATGTTAATAAGTAGAAATGGCAATAACTTAAATAACTTGTTTCCAGAGATACTCGATTTTTGTAAAAGTATATTTAATAAAGTTAAAAAGTATTTACCACTTACATTTGATGGTGAATTAGTTTGTCTCACGAATAACTTTAATAGTGATTTTTCGCTCGTCCAACAAAGGGGGAGAATGCAAAACAAAGATGTTATTGCTACACATGCAAAAACTTTTCCTTGTCACTATATAGCTTTTGATTTACTGAGCTTAAAAGGGGAGTCGCTAACAAGTAAGTATTTAAAAACACGCAAACAGCAAATTTCTAAGCTTTTTACGACTTTAAAGCTCCCGGTGACTGTCAATTATGAGGATCAGCGTCCTTTGCAGGTGATTAGTAGTGTGGAGCATAGTGACCCTCTTTGGGAGGCTATTAAGGTTTACAATGGAGAGGGCATGGTTGCGAAGAAGAAAACAAGTAAATGGGTTGGGGATACACGCTCGGCGCATTGGTTAAAAATAAAAAATTGGAGATATGTTACGGTCATCGTTACGAAATACGATCATAGCAATGGTTATTTTCATGGCAGTATTTATCAACAGGAAAAGCTAGTTGAAGTTGTTAGTTTTAAACATGGAATGTCAGAGGAAGAACGTAAAACATTTATTACTTTTTTTCAAGCAAATGGGCAGAGAAATAATGAAACATGGGAATTGGAGCCATCTATCTGTGTTGATATAGCATGTATTGGTTTTGATGGCAGCAAATGTCGAGAACCGCGTTTTCATACATTTCGACTGGAAATATTACCAGAGGATTGTCATTGGCATCATATGCAGCGTCAACTTTTTCCTATTCCAGACACTGTTCTGATAACGCATCCTGATAAGCCAGTTTGGCCTGAAGTTGGTATTACGAAGGATGGTTATTTGCATTATTTGCAAATGATTTCTCCGTATTTGCTACCTTTTTTGCGAGATCGACCACTTACGTTAATTCGATTTCCACATGGGGTGCCGGGTGAAAGCTTTTATCAAAAAAGTAGTCCCGAGAAAATACCTGCATTTGCTTCTACAGGTTGGATGGACGATATTCATTATCTTGTATGCAATAATCTAGAAACATTACTATGGTTAGGCAATCAGCTTGCATTAGAGCTGCACATACCTTTTCAAACATTACAAACAGATCATCCGACTGAAATTGTCTTCGATTTAGATCCACCTTCTGTCGATCAATTTTCGCTTGCCGTTTCTGGGGCACTGGATTTAAAGGAAATGCTCGATTATTTTAAGCTCGAATCTTTTGTGAAAACATCAGGGGGTAAAGGATTACAGCTATATATACCATTACCTGAAAACGCCTTTACTTATGATGAGGTGCGCGTATTTACTGAATTTATCTGTCGGTTTTTATGTGAGCAAAAACCAGAATTGTATACGATTGAGCGTTTAAAGAAGAATAGACATCAAAAATTATATTTAGATTATGTGCAGCACGCAGAAGGCAAGACGATGATTGCGCCATATTCAACTCGTGGCAATGAGAAGGGATTAGTGGCAACGCCATTATACTGGGAGGAGGTTAATGAGCGTTTAACACCAGATCAATTTACGATTCCTGCTGTACTGGAGCGTATGAAAAAAGGGAGCAACCCATTTAAAAATTTCCGCGAAATAGGGGAGAGCCAGGATTTTCGATCGGCTTTAGAACGGTTAATGGAGCAATGAGGTGCTTATCCAGGATTTTGGACGTTCTATTCATCTTTTTAGGGATTCTATCCACGACTTTTGACGTCCTATCCATCTTTTCAGGGATTCTTCTAAGTATGAACAGGCAGATAGGAGCAAAACCGATAAAAGCAAAAAGCATCGGCTTTAGTGGCGATGCTTTTTAACAAGATTATAATTTTATTATGTAATCTAAGTCTTTTAAATAGATTTTAATTTCGTTTGCTATATCAAAATTTAATGTTAAATTACTTACTAAAGTTGACTTTATATTTCTGTTCGTATTTGAAAGCCGGCGGCGCTGATCATGGGACGAAAATAGATGTGATTCGGTCGAGGGAAAGAATTTTTTAACAAGCTAATTTCAGAGAGTCTTGAAACATTCGGTATCCAAAGATCACCGGGGATGAAAGATGCCCTTATGACTACGCTGTGGCTGAAGAGACCTTTAAGGTATTTAATACAGATTTCGCTAACGGAGTCCATTTCTCTTTTCTCTTGAACAGCTTGCTTTTGAACTTGATGATTATGTTCATCGGTTCAATAACTTTCGAATTCAGGAACACTAAGTAAAAGCCCTTATAATTTTTGTACAGTTTAGTGTTGACATACTATAGTATCATTATCTTTTAAAGAGTACGTTTAGGAACGTACTCTTGTCGGTTTGAAAAAAAGTTATACATGTGAAAACAAATATAATCCATAATTTTATTTTAATAAAAAATTTTCAAGGTATTGCTCTATTTCTTCAATTGAATTTATAGAGAATTTTTTATCTTTATAACTTATGACGCCCTCATTTATGCACTGAGCTATTGAACGATTTAAGCTTCTAATTGGTGCACAGACCTCATTTGATAAAATTTGCTTTGTAAGATTATCTAAATCACCGATTTTATAATGATTATGTATGCTTAATAAGATACGATCTTTAACTGTTAGCAATGATAATTTTGCTGTAGTATCTGAACTTAAAGTTAATTTTGAAGCAAGTTGTTTAATTATGTAAAAATTAAAATTAAAATCGGTTTTCATCCATTCATAAACCTTTGTTTTATGGATCGCTATCGTTTCACAATTTTCTTTTGCAATAACACCGAGTGTTTTAATTTTTTCATTAAAAATTTCTATTTCCCCAAAACAACTATATGAATCATAAATATATAGGGAAAGCATCGCTCCTTCATAACTTTGTCTATACACTTCTGCTCTACCTGTAATTAGAATATAAAGATAATTATTTTGTTCATGTGGGTGAATAATAAGGCTACCTTTCTTATGTCTTCTATAAATAAATTCTTTCTTAATACTCGTTGATGCATCATTCACAATATCTTTAAAATCCATATTTTCGCCTTCTTTTCGCTTTTGGTCATTTGACCTATTTTCATTATAGATTGAATTATATAATCAGGACAAATAAGTATTGGAGGTCTTGTTATGAGGAAAATTATTATTGACACAGATAATGGAAGTGATGATGCTGTAGCGTTAATTATGTCATTAAAATCAACAAATCTTAAAGTAGAAGCGATAACAACTGTTTGTGGCAATGTCCCAGTTGAATTGGCAACAAAAAATGCACTAATGACTATCGAAGTTGTTAATGGTCAAAAGCCATCTCTTTATGTTGGAGCAGGCAAACCACTTATGCGTGATTTAGTTACAGCTGTTAATGTTCATGGTGAAGACGGAATGGGAGATTGTAATTTAATAAATCCTACTCTTTTGCCAGAAACCAAGCATGCCGTAGATGCTATCCTTGAAATTATTGAAAATAACCCTGGTGAAATCGAAATTGTAACCATTGGTCCTGTTACAAATATTGCCCTTGCTATTTTAAAAGCACCTGAGACAATGAAAAAGGTAAAGCATATTTACACAATGGGCACTTCTGGATTTGGCCCTGGAAATACTACACCTGTTGCAGAATTTAATGTGTATGTAGATGCAGAGGCATATAGTATTATGCTCAACTCAGGTATACCTATTACCATTATTGGATTTGATGTATGTTTAGGCGAAGCAGCATTGAATAAGGACGATATGGATGTATTACTATCAAGTGGTAAAGAAGAAGCTGTGTTCTCTGTTAAATGTAACCGTTCCTTGCTTGAATATAATTTACAAAGAAGTAATGAGCATATTGTTGATTTACCAGATGCCGTGGCAATGGGTGTTGTATTATGGGATGAAATCGTCCTTGAAGACAAGTTATGTTACTGCTATGTGTGTACTACAGAAGCTGCTGCCTATGGTCAAGTGATAGTAAACGACGGTAGTAAACTTGCCATTTCTGATGGATTTGCAGGGCACACTCCTAACGCAAAAGTGTGTAAAACCATTGACAATCAGTTATTCAAGAAACGTCTATTAGAATTATTAGTAAGGTAACAATATTAGGAGAAGCGATTGTAAAAAAATCAGATCTAGACCTTATTGCGCTGTTTGAGTCCAAACTGAGTTCCGTTAAGTTGTCAGAATTTAAAAAAACTGCTGAAGAACTGTCTCAAAAGTATCGTTCTCTAGTTCGTGGTGTTGGTATAGCTGTAGCATATTACGACGACACGGTTACCCCCTCAAATTATTACGAAAATGCATTTCTAAAGGAACTCTGTGTCTGTATGTATGGAGAGGATTTAGGAGAACGATTTGGTCCGTATAAACTTACATCGGAGATAGCAATCTGCTTTAATGGTGATATTTATGAAGCTCTTAAACGGACGTTAAAAAGGTTAGAAACAGCTTCTAAGGAAGATTTTGAAATATTTACACAAGGCTTCTCTCGTAAACTCATCCGAACATATTATTCAATGGTAATGGTACGTTCTCAAATTTGAACGACACTCATGAACAGTCTGAAGTCACTATTCATCACTTCCCGAAAAAAGAATCTATTATTCGTACACTACTAAATTGGATAGATGAACCGCCGCCGGATCGAGAAGCTGTGTATGAGTTGTTTAAGCGTGAGGGTGAATGGGCTAGTGCAAACTTTTCAAATGAAGCCAAAATTCCTTATGAAATGTAGTGTATTGCTTGAATTTAATTTCTTTTAGTAAATGTCTTTTGTAGCGAAAGCGAGGCGTCAGCTATAAGCGCTTCGCTTTCACACAATAAACATTTACTCCGGGTTCTAGTTACGGGGAGATAAATCAATTCTCTTTTGCCTGATTATATTTCTTGAGTCCGATAATATTTCCTAGAATTGTGATAATAGCAGTTCCTACGAGAACGATCATTAATTCTTTGTTATCGAAATAATGATACGAAGTTAATGAATTATTAACATGTCTCATAAAAAGAACTATTGCGTAGGTTGTAAAGAAACTGATAGTTGCACCAAGTGTAAAACCACTGATATGCAACCAGTTGTTATATTTCTTTAATAAGAAATGAGATAAAAACACAAGAATGGTTGGCAATAACAGGATATAGAAGTCAATTGTGTTGCTAATAAAGAAGTTTGGTATGTAATCTTCGTCTGATTGATAATGATATGAGTTATATGAATCGTTAACTATTTCTATAACTTTAATTAACCAAAAGCCGATTATTGTTCCAAATAGTATCGGTTTGCAAGTAATTTTTTTAGTTAAAAAATAACAGATAATAAACGAAATAATCACGGTAATAGGTACCATGAAGAGAATACCAAGTAAATATTGCAAATCCATCTCAAAACCACTACCACTACCACTTAATTCATAATAAATGACTGCTAAAGAATAAAATGCGAGAACTGCGGCAATAGCAGTAACTAAATAAGTTGTTACATTTAAAAATAATTTCAATTGTGTTGCTCCTCTTTTTATGTTTGTTTAAGACTGTTTTCTGAAAGATTATTGCTGTAAACAGAAAGATATAATTCATCTATGTAATGCGTAGATCGCACTCAGTCTTTCTCTTTTGAGATTTCGTGAATCGAATAATGAGAGCACCCGCTAGTTGAACAAGCCAAATGTTTACCTCTTTCGCTTTTCTAACTAAGGTTGGATTGTATTCTCAAATAATTTTAAACCAATATAATCACTTGTTGGAGAAAAGTCATCTTTCCAATTTCATTCCATAGAATACTTTACCTATCAAATCTTAACAATTTTTTGCGTTATTTTATATATGTAATTTTTTCCACTTCTTACTTTCGACTTAAGAGGGAAGCAATGTGTTTATTTTGGAGCATTAAGTATTTTCTATAAGAAACAGCCTCTTTTTTATCGTGTTTCATAAGAGATCCTAGCTCACAGGATTTCTTTATCAGCCTCTATTAATTATTATCAATCTTTGTTTAAAACCACAAAAAAACCACCCCGTATGAGATGGTCACTACTGTCTTGCTATTAAACTCAAGTACCTCTGTTACTTGAGGAAGTAATTATAGATTAACAGGAAAGGACGAGCGAAATTTTTCAAGAGAAGTTGGCAGGTACTAGGCAATGGGGCTGTCTACGGAATCCTCAAATAAATCATGTTCAAGAACAACATTCTATCCGTCGTTCTTTTCTAGATAATCAAGAATCCCCATTGCAGATACAATGGTATCGAACGGGATTGTTTGATAAACGGGATGATTTTCTGCGATACCGTTTTCCTGTAAATAGTTGTGTAATAATGCCTTCAAGCGACTATCTAAAAAATGTACTTGTTCTTTAAAATCACTAGATACCGTTAACGCTTTTTTTCCTTCAGCTAGAAATAGTGGCGTCCAATAGCGCACTTGTCTGTAAGCTTGAGCCGGATTTCTATATGCACCGAAATGACCGAAATACAATTCTGAAGCATTTAACTTTTCATAAAGCTGGATAGATTGCTCCATTGTATGTGGGTCATACTGATTTGGTGAAGTGGAGGGAATAATTAAATCAATTGCTTCGCTCTCCATTTCTGGATAACGTACACCAGTAGTATCTCCAACAAACAATCCATTCGTAGCAGAATAATGCATTGATACATGATGCTTTGCATGACCTTCTGTATGATAAAACGTTAGCTGATGCTGGCCTAAAGATAGTACCTCCTCATGGCCAATTTCGATAATGCGTTCAGCATCAATAGGTACAATTGGATCAAATAGACGATCGAATTCTGCTCTGTAAACACTCTTAGCACTTGCAATTAGACGACTTGGATCTACCATATGAGATACACCTCGCGGATGAACAACGAATGTGGCATTTGGACAGCTTTGTAAAAATAAACCTGCTCCTCCAGCGTGGTCTAAATGGATATGCGTAACAATTACATATTGAATATCCTCTAGATCAATATGTAATTCATCTAAACCTTCTACTATATATGGCATTGACGGACTAGCAGAAGTCTCGATTAAGGCAATTTTTTCATCAATCAACAAATAAGAGCTTGTACGCTGTTCTCGATTTAAATCGTGTGTATCAATACAATAAAAATTTGGTGCAAGTTGTTTGACTCTCCCCATAAAATGATCCCCCTTTATTTCTGTTGAGTGCGAAATATTCTCTAATATGCAATTTTTATCTATAAAAAGTAGTGGTTATACTTTATAATAATAGAAAATTATACTGAATGTCCATTCATTTTTTAGGAGGATTTATTAATGGAGAAAAATATTCGCTACGATACACAATCATTGCAATTTTGGCTGCGCTAATTTGTGGACCGCTCATATTTTCAAAGGGCATTATGTTCTTATTTGTTGGACTTGCCGTTATTGCTTTAGCAATATGTAATTACTTTTTACCAATTAAAACGTATGTTAAAGGCTTTATTTTTGGAATAATTCCTTCAAGTGTTGTCTTTACGTTATTTTTAGTTGATAGCTTTTCATTAAATAAACATTATATTTTACTTTGTTCGGTGGCCATTATTGCTCTTTATTTTAAGAAAGAATTACTATTGTTCTTTGGCGTGCTAACAAACATCAGCTTCCTTGTTCTTTATATTGTTAAGTCGGAATCATTATTAGGTCCATTTGATGATATAACGGTATTCATTACGCTTCTAGCGATTATGAATGGTGTTATTATTGCTTTATATTTAATCGCAAAATGGGGCAATGAACTAATTGAGCATGCTGCAATTCAACAAAATGAAGTAAAAACGTCATTAAATCAACTTGAAAATACGTTTCAGGAAATTGAAAAAAGTAGTCAAGCATTGGATGAGCATGTTACACATTTCCAACAAACAATGCAGCGAATATCTGGGTCTAGTAAACAAATTCTTTTAGTTCTAAATCTACTGATCTTCAGCAGGAGATTCTAATAGGGTGGAAGAAAATGCAGGATGCGATGGTGCAAATGGGCGTAATGAATCAAGCGATGAGTTCTACAGCCGAAACTGTGAATGAGTTACAGACTAGCTTGAAAACCGTAGATAGTTTATTAAAGGGCATACAGCATATTGCAGAACAGACGAATCTACTTGCTCTTAATGCTGCAATTGAAGCGGCAAGAGCGGGGGAGCATGGTAAAGGATTCGCCATCGTTGCTGATGAAGTGCGGAAATTAGCGGAAGAAAGTGCTGCTATTACGGTAAGTATTACGAGTGTAACGAGAACTTTGTTCGAAAAATCAACAGAAGCTCATCAACGCTCTGATGATGGTGAAAGAGCGTTACAACAAGGGGAAATGCTTTTACAAGATGTGAGCAACTTCTTCAATGTTCTAAAAGATTCATTTAATAATGCCAATATAGATTTAACTAGAGGGATGAATGAATTAAGCAGCGCCATTTCTCAGTTTGAAACAATCCAATTCCAGATTGAAAAACTTAATGACATGACCGAACAAAATGCAACTTCTACAGGAGAGATTGTGCACTCGGTGGAGGACGAACATAATATGCTTGAAATGATGATGAATACAACTAGTCGAATTCAAGAATTAAGCGATACATTAAAGTCGCTTGTTATGAAAAAAGAAAGAGAATCTTTTTATGATTGTAGTGGGAATTAGATTGACATAATTATTTTGATTATTTAGAAAGGGGGAAGAGATTAGAAGATAGGTTTTTTAAATTTCAGACTAAAGATGGATGTAAATGGAATGTGTTTTTTATATATTATTTCATAAATAAAGGTGAAATGGGAGAATGTTGAAATGATAAAAGGTTTATATGAAGCACATTTACCAGTTAGTAATTTAGAAAACTCGATTGCATTTTATCAAAAGTTAGGGTTAGAACTCGCATATTATAAAGGAAAGGTAGCTTTTTTCTGGATTGTTAAAGGAGAAAGCTGGTTAGGTTTATGGGAAAGTGATAGCGTTGAATTAAAATACCATCCATCTATCCGACATTTGGCATTTAAAATTGACGAAGGAGATCTTGAGCATGTAAAAGAGTGGTTGTCTTCAATTGGCATTAAAGTTCGCACTGAATTTGGCCTTACTTCCGAACATCAACCTTTAGTATTATCAAACTATCCTCATGCACATGCAGCAATTTACTTTTCAGACCCGGATGGTAATTCATTAGAATTAATTACACCATTGAGACTAGATGATATGGAGAGTTTTAATGAGATGTCTCTTGAAGAGTGGAGAAAAGGTTATTCCGTTTAAACTTTTAGCGGATTTTGTGGAATTCTTTAGTGGGAAATTCCATTACAGCAAAAGAGCCTTCTACCATGAACGGTAAGGCTCTTTCTTTTGTGGAAGTGATATTATCCATTTTTCAATGCGTTACTGTCGTGATTATATTTAAAAACGATAGCAAAAATGATGGCCAAAACGAACGTATAACCGCCAAAGAACAACCAAATATTTTGCCAATTTCTTACGCCCTCAACTGTGAAATAATCAACTACTTTGCCACTAATTATAGCTCCTAAATAGGCGCCAAAACCATTGACCATCGTACTAAATAATCCTTGAGCACTGCCTCGAATACGATGATCGACTTCTTTTTCAACAAAAATCGCTCCCGAAATATTAAAGAAATCAAAGGCACAACCGTAAACGATCATTGATAACAGCAATAGTAAAAATCCACCGCCAATTGGAGTTCCATACCCAAAGAAAACAAAACGTAATGTCCATCCAATCATACTGATTAGTATTACTTTTTTAATGCCATACTTACTTAAAAAAAACGGGATGGTGAGAATGAAGAATACTTCTGAAATTTGTGACACTGATAATAAAATAGCTGGATATTTAACAGCAAAGCTATTTTTATAATCAGGGTTCAATGCAAAGTCGTGTAAAAATGGATCACCGAATGTATTAGTAATTTGAAGCGCAACGCCTAATAGCATTGAAAAAATTAAAAACAAAGCCATTTTTTTATCTTTAAAAAGAACAAAAGCATCAAGCCCCAAAAGGCTTACCCACGACTTGTCCTTTATTTCGTTGGAAGTTGGGCATGCCGGAAGAGAAATTGTGTAAAGCGCAAGTACTAACGAAGAGCCGCTAGCAATAAATAATTGAATATTACTTAATTCAATTTTGGAAAGACTAATAATCCACATCGCAAGAATAAAACCAATTGTCCCATAGACACGAATAGGCGGGAAGTCCTTTACAATATCAAACCCTTTGTTCTCCAAACTAAAATAAGAAATCGTATTCGATAATGCAAGTGTTGGCATATATACGATTGAGTTAAAGAGCATTACCCAAAACATCATCGTAGGATCGGAAATTTGAGCCGCAATAAATAGGGTAATCGCACCGAGGAAATGCAATATTCCGTATAAAACATTGGCTTTTACCCAACGATCTGCAATGATACCTATAAGACTGGGCATAATAATGGCTGCAAGACCGTTAGAACTATATACGATTCCAACTTGCGCACCGGTAAAATGCAACGTATTAATCATATAAGAACCAAATGTAACGAGCCAAGACCCCCAAATAAAAAATTGAAGAAAAATCATTATTTTAAGCCGTAATTTTATATTCATTTTTTCCTCCTATAGAAGGTGATGTAGTTGTACTGAGGCAATAATGCCATTTAAAAAAGTTATTTCTTTCGTAATTCACTACTTTGGATTTTTGAACATAACTACAGCATTTGCTCCTTGTGTCCGAATCATACGAACTTTATTGGGGTTTCTTTTGAAGGATTGTCCTATATAAAGTAACAAAATTGTTTTAGTGAAAATTGCAATAATATAGAGATGCCCTCTACGGAAATAGGAAGGTCTAGAAAAAATATAACAAGAAGGATTTTAGTTTTTTGAAAAATTAGGAAGTGCGTGTTCTTTGGGACAAAATCTGGAATTTTTTGATAGGCAATTTAGTTACAAAATAATATAATTAGTAAGTGACGTTTTGTTTAAAGTTTAGGAGTAGGTACGTTGGAAATGTTTATTATGGCAATATTGGTTACATTAATTTTTGGCAGTTTTTCTTATATGCTGTTAAAGTTTCCTGATGATTTTTTAAAGATGAGTTCCTTTTCAGAAAAATTCATTAAGAAATCATTTTTTAAAAAATACGTTAAGTTTATCGGCTGGTGGTTTTTAATACTTGTGATAGGTGTATGGATTATAGCAATTCTCTCTTTATTTGAATGAAATTTTGAATTAGTTGAAAATAATGTATGTCCTTCTAAAATAGGATTGTCATTATTACACATAGACCGAGAAAATTAAGGGATAGCATTCCTATACATATCTTTTTTCAACAAAGTGAAGTTACTCATTTGAAAAATAATGAGGAACTTTTTTCTATTTTCAATTACTTCAATAAAGGACAATTGGGCAACAGGCATTTAATAGAAGGGCTCTCAGACGTATTGAAAATCCAGTCGACGGGTAATTCTCCGTCACGATTCGTCTGAGGGCTCTTTAATTGTATACGGAAGTCCAATCAATTATCTTTATGACTAATGTGTACATGTTTTATTAGCAATGCCTCTAATCTAAAACTATCTGTTCCTACGAAACATAATGTTTAGAATTATTTTAAAGATATTTCATAAAATGTATAACTATTTAAAATAAGGTAATAAATGCCGTATAAAATGTTTGGTGCCGTTAGATTCTAATTAAAT
Source organism: Lysinibacillus sp. EB271-A1-10B (assembly GCF_058791335.1). Lineage (NCBI taxonomy): Bacteria > Bacillati > Bacillota > Bacilli > Caryophanales > Bacillaceae > Lysinibacillus > Lysinibacillus sp. EB271-A1-10B. The sequence goes on along the minus strand of NZ_JBYTDL010000022.1, from coordinate 31,055 downwards.
TATAATTCTTGGTTAATCAAGTAGGAGATGAAAAATCATCATAAGAATCCTTCACCTCTATGTAAATTACTTTCTACTTGAAATTCTAATACTACAAAACATACTATTAAACCTTTCTTACCAAAACATTCTATACAGTTTCCTCGTTGTGCTTATAGATACTTCTTTCGAAACAATCTAGGAATGTGAAGGGAGATATGTTATGGAAAAGAACTCAAATCTATGGAAAATTGTATTTGTAGCTAGTTTTATAGGTTTAACAGTTGATGGTATGGACATCCAAATGTTGTCATTGGTGATGCCGAGCTTAATTGACGAATTCGTCTTAGATACTAAGGCTGCTGGCTGGATCAGTACATTTTCCCTATTAGGGATGGCGCTTGGTGGAATCCTAGGAGGTTGGTTATCTGACCGCTTTGGTCGCGTTAAAATGATGACTTATATGATGATATTATTTTCAGGGGGAACTGCTCTCTTAGCTTTTGTACAAACATATGAACAATTTATTATTGTTCGTTTTTTATCAGCAATTGGTATGGGGGCTGAATATTCGTTAGCCACAATGTTAATGGCTGAATATGTAAAAGTTAAACATAGAGCAACTATTATGGGGGTATTAGGTTCTTCCTATTCATTAGGATATTTAGTCGCTGTTTTATTAGCGGGCGCGATTCTCCCTGAATATGGTTGGAGACCATTATTCTTAATTTCCATCATCCCGGTTGTTGTGGCGATCTATATTCGAGTAAAAGTACCCGAACCTACTGGCTGGAGATTGGCTAAAAAACAAGCTAAATCATCTAAAGTTAAGAAATCAAATGAATGGCTTGCGTTGTTTAGGGATAAGAAAGTTTTTACAATCTTTTTATTATGGGTAGTAACTTCTTCACTATTGCAATTTGGATATTACGGAGTAGGTACATGGCTACCCACGTATATAGTGAAAGAATTAGGCTTTAATTTCAAAGAAATGACAGGGTATTTAATTGGAACATACACGGCATCAATTCTTGGTAAAGCACTTGCTGGTTGGGTTGCCAATATAATTGGTCGTCGTGGGGTTTTCGTGATCGCAGGATTATCTACAGCGGTTATGTTACCAGTCATATATTTTTATCAATCACCAGGAAATATCATTATTTTAATGACGGTTCTAGGTTTCGTATATGGAGCGCCGTATGGTGTAAATGCTACTTATTTAAGTGAAAGCTTCCCGACTAATATTAGAGGAACTGCTGTAGGTGCGGCTTATAATACAGGAAGAATAGGTGCAGCCGTAGCTCCTATCCTTATTGGAATTATCGCTACTACACAATCAATTGGATTTGGACTAGCTGTATTAGGTATCTCTTATGCATTCATGGGATTAATTCCTGCACTATTCATTAAAGAGAAAATGTATGATACGTTTGAAAACGATACAAAAGGAGAAATAGAGGGGGAGGTATGAAAAGAAGGGGGATGAGCAAAAGAGATTCTGTACAAAAACCTCAAAACAAGAGATAAATAGACCGCAAAGTTTTCTTAAGAAAGCTTTGCGGTCTATTTGAGTCTATGTGTTGAATCTTATTTACTTATCCTTATCGTTCATACGACTAAAAATGGTTGCTAATATAGGACCTGATATATTATGCCATACACTGAAAATCGCACTTGGTACCGCGGCTAATGGAGAGAAATGTGCAACAGCTAAAGATGCACCTAGGCCCGAATTTTGCATTCCTACTTCAATAGCAATAGCCTTCTTTTTCGCTAAGTTCATACCGAAGATCTTTCCAAATAAATACCCGATAAAATAGCCTAAACAATTGTGTAAAACAACAACAGCGAAAATAATTAAACCAGTTTCAGCAATCTTTTGTTGATTGCCTGCAACTACAGCAGCCACAATAGCAACGATGGCTACTACAGAAACAAGTGGCATCACTTTCACACTTGCTTTGGCTTGCTTGTTAAAGAACTTTTGTACAATGAAGCCTAATGCAATCGGAATAATAATTACTTTGACGATCGACATAAAAAGTGCACTAGGTGCAACATCAATGTACTCACTTGCGAATAAATAAATAAGTCCAGGTGTGACGATCGGAGCTAATAAAGTTGTGATAGATGTAACTGTCACTGATAATGCCACATCCCCTTTGGAAAGGAATGTCATGACATTTGAAGATGTACCCCCTGGGCAGCAACCTACCAATATTACTCCAATTGCAATTTCCGGTTGAAGATTGAACAGTTTCACCAATAAAAAGGCTAAAGTTGGCATGATTAGAAATTGACCAACTACACCAACTGTCACATCCTTCGGTCTAGTTAAGACTTCTTTAAAGTCCGCAACCGTTATGGTTAATCCCATACCGAACATCACAATACCTAGTAATGTCGTGATATACGCCCCAATCCAAGAAAATCCGCTAGGAATAAAAAAGGCAAGCGCTGCAAAAAGAAGCACCCAAATTGCAAATGTATTGCTAACAAACTGACTAAAACGTTCTAAAGCTTTCATGTAACACCTCGATGTAATATTTTACTAACATAGTAAACTATAAACCAATCACAGAATTTAATCAATAGTGGGAATAGTCAGTTAATAAGATGAGTTCTATATTATTAATATTCAGGGAAATAAAGTTCTAATACCTTTTCTATTATTTTGAGTAGTTTATATGAATTAGGTGTGGGAGTAATAAAGCCTATGATAGAAAAGAAAAAAGGTGGTCATCAAGAGAATTAGAACGATTGGCTGCGGATTTGACAGAGGGAGGTTGGAGTGTAGCTAGTAGGATGAATTACATAGTCCAAGATCCGCGACCGTATCAATTGCTAATGGAATAAATAACAGAAAATGAACGATTGAGTATAAACAAATGCACTCTTCCGGCTGAAGGTATGAGGTAAAGCAATCAGGGGGGACCACATAACTTTTCTAAAGTGTTAAAGAGTGCCCGAAACGTAATGCCTATGACCCTGCAAAAAAAATTTAGCGGTTGAAAGGTTTCAGGGAGCATGGAGCTTTAGGAAAGAGCTTGAGCAGATTAGTAATTTGCATAGGTAGGCTAAGGACAATTTATATTATTCATTTAAATAATCCTAGGATATCGTCTAATTTACAAAATTTTTTAAGAATAAATTATTAATGATACAGGAGGTGATTTTATGTCGTTTGGTTACTATCAAGCTAGATTAATTAGGGATAGTAACTATAGTAATAGTTTCAAGTGTGATACATGCGTTAATCAATTTAGATATAAATGTAATGAGCTTGGTTGTATTGGATATCCATATACCCCAGATCCCCCTATAGGAAATGGGCCTACTGGAGCTACAGGAGCAACCGGCCCGCAAGGAATGATGGGAGCAACAGGAGCACAAGGATTAGTAGGAGCAACAGGAGCACAAGGATTAGTAGGAGCAACAGGAGCACAAGGATTAGTAGGAGCAACTGGAGCACAAGGATTAGTAGGAGCAACAGGAGCACAAGGATTAGTAGGAGCAA
>NZ_JBYTDL010000022.1:0-27464 GCF_058791335.1 Lysinibacillus sp. EB271-A1-10B | reverse complement strand
ACGGGAGCACAAGGATTAGTAGGAGCAACAGGAGCACAAGGATTAGTAGGAGCAACAGGAGCACAAGGATTAGTAGGAGCAACAGGTCCACAAGGATTGGTGGGAGCAACAGGTCCACAAGGATTGGTGGGAGCAACAGGTCCACAAGGATTGGTGGGAGCAACAGGTCCACAAGGATTGGTGGGAGAAACAGGATCACAAGGATTGGTAGGAGAAACAGGATCACAAGGAGTAAGAGGTCATACCGGGTCTGCAGGAGATATAGGTCCCCAGGGATTTAGGGGAGGCACGGGCCCACAGGGAGAAATCGGAACAACAGGCCCACAAGGAGTAACTGGACTACAAGGAGTAACTGGACTACAAGGGGTAACAGGAACAACAGGAGCAACTGGCCCACTAGGGGTAACCGGAACAACAGGAGCAACTGGCCTACAAGGAGTAACCGGAACAACGGGACCAAGTGGTTCTGGATTAATGGGAATTTTTCTTTCTACGGATCAATCAATTGCAAATAATGACTTTCTTGGACCAGGTACAGCCTCAGCTTCATTCGTAAAAAATTCATTAGTTGTTCCAGAGAACGCTACGATAAAAAGTATAACTTTGAATATACGTGACCATGCTCTAAGTGCTGGACAAACTGCTTCTGCCCAAATATTCACAAGTTCAAACTGTGGATTTACTGCTCCGATAGCAACTGGAGTTATAGCCACAGTTACAGGACCAAACTCGTCTATAACACCGAATTGTTGCTCAACAACATCTGCAAATTTAACAATTAATAGTTGTACACTCCTTTCAGTTCAACTCACTACAACAGGTGGGGCTTTTTCAAATGGTGTTTCTGTGACAATCTTATTAAATACGTAGTGATTTAATTTTTTTGATTAAAACAAAAACATCAATTTGAAATTTCAACAAGTAAAAATTAATTTCCCCAGTTTTTACTGGGGAGAAAATATTTCAAATTTAATAAATTTTATTTTTTATGGAAAATCTGCGTGTAATAGCGGTGGTACAAGTAAACTTTTATTTTTGTTCAAACGTAAAAGTTTAGCACCAATTGATACATATAAAGAGATATTACAGAACAATTTCAGCAATATGATTAGGAGAAGGTTGATTTGGAATGGCATACAGTTCCCATTGGGGAAATTTTTAGAGTGAAAATCTTTATTGATTATCTACTAGATTAAGTGGTGCGATTGGATGAATGATGTACAAATCAGAGTTTTATTTCCTGCTTGGATGTTCAGAATTGCGAAGAATAATGATAAAACCAGTCGCTTGTTGTTTGAAATTAAGACTAAACTTGTCATTTCTTGCGCTTACCCGGGAAATTATTTCTTATTTCCTAACCTGAGTAATCATTTTTCCAAATAACTTTCATGGCAGATAAAAAACAATGCGCTGGTTGATGATTCATTTGCAAATAGTAAGGGACCGATAGAGGTCAACTCTGATGATTTTCTATTCTAATTATAAATATGGCACAACTAAAGAAAATCACAAGGTTTGGACATCAAGGGAATAAGAGCGATTGGTTGCAGATGATACGGAGAGAAGTTGGAACATTGCGAGTAATATTAAATATATTTCTCAAAATCCACGACTCTATCAAATACTAAAGGAAATTAATACATTATAACAAACACACGCTTCTAGTAGAATGAATTGCATGCCAGGTAGTTATGCAGTCTTCGGCCTCGGATTGAAGGACCATACTTATTTTCCGTTTGTAGAAGAATATATGGCAATGGACGAAGAACACTGGTCCGTTCAGAACGACTTCACGGTCGCTTTTGCCGAGTGGCAAGGTGCTAACGCGGAAACGATTCCTACGCTAGTGAAGTGTGGATTCGATGAAACTGAAAATCTAAATCGATATGGAAAATGAGAGGCATCTCATGCTGCTGCTAAATCAAGTTCGTGGTCTTCAGGATTACGAGGTTGAGCATATCGTATACTTAATCTGGGGCGTGCCGGACAAGCAGAAGAAAATAGCTGCCAAAACCAAAGGAAATCGAGGAAAGTGGCTCACTAGTTGGCGCAGATAGCCAGCTCTTGGATAAATTGGCTATTGCAATAGGACTAAGGGGTTAACAGGGCAAATGTTGTAGCTGCAAAATAGAAGATGACCAGCAAAGCTAATTTAGCCGAGCTGGTCTTTTTAATTTACTTAGTCATCATCAACTATAAGCCCAACATGGTATCAGTCTATCACTGTATTTACGAGAAAGTTAAACTTTGATATTCTATTTATGGGAAATATTTCTTATTGAGGAGGGAATCAAGGTGTTAAAGTAAACAAAAAATTGTGCATTCATTATTGTTTGAGGAAGTGTATATCTAGAAATCAAGGAGGTATTTCTATCATGAAAAATAAACTATCTTTGGTGTTAGCCGCTACATTAGCGTTAACGATGAGCCTACCAACAGGGGCGATGGCGTCTTCTAGCAGTCAGACTACAGTTATGGCTAGCCAAGATTTAGCTAGTCAAGAACTGAAGAAGATTGCGACAGAGAAGGCTACTCTACTTACGCAAACCTATGAGACGACTAGCGTGCAGTATGCGCTAATTGATAATGGTAAACTTATTTTGTCGGGTCAGACAGGCAAGAACGATATGGAAGGGAAACAGCCGCTGACCAAAGATACCCTATACGGGATTGGTTCAGTCAGTAAAATGTATGTAACAGCGGCTGTAATGAAATTGGTCGATGAAGGAAAAGTCGATTTGGATGCTCCTGTCGTCCATTATGTTCCTGATTTCAAGATGAAAGACGAGCGTTACAGAAGCATTACGCCACGTATGCTGTTGAACCACTCCTCCGGCTTGCAAGGTAGTACGCTTAGTAGTTCATTTTTATTTAAAGATAATGATACCTATGCGCATGATAACTTGTTGCAGCAATTGTCCAACCAGCAATTGAAGGCGGATCCTGGCGCGTTCTCGGTATACTGCAACGATGGTTTTACGCTAGCTGAGATTATGGTGGAAAGAGTCAGCGGTATGAGCTTTACCGAATTTATACATCAACGGTTTACAAAACCCTTAAAGCTAAATCATACGAAAACGCCGCAGGACGAATGGGAAGACGATAAGCGGGCTGGACTTTATTCTCCAATGTACCAAGGGCAGCTTCCTACTGAAACGGTGAATGTGATTGGGACGGGAGGGATTTCTTCCACAGCAGAAGATATGGTGCGATTCTCACAAATATTTATGGGGCAGGAAAAAGGAATCCTCTCTGATCAGGCAATCAAGGCGATGGAGCAAGAGGAATATAAAAAAGGAGTGTGGCCGGGGGATGAAGATAACACTTCCAACTATGGTCTTGGCTGGGATAGTGTGAAACTATATCCATTCAGTGAATATGGGATAAAGGGCTTGGCTAAAGGCGGCGACACGATACTGCAACATGCTTCACTGGTCGTACTTCCTGAACAGAAGATGGCAGTGGCTGTATTGTCATCTGGCGGTAGCAGCACTACAAATCAATTGATGGCGACTGAAATACTGCTCGCTGCGCTTAAAGAGAAGGGCGCAATTAAGGATATCAAGCCGAACAAATCCTTTGGCAAGCCGGTCAAGGCCAAGATGCCTCATGACGTAGCAAAGAAAGCAGGTTATTACGGCAATAGTATCAGTCAATTCAAAATAGAAATTACGAAGAATGGTGAACTGATCTTCCCTTCAAATCCAGGAGAAAAATATGTATATACTGCGGATGGAAGCTTTATTAATGAGGAAGGTACCGCCAAGTTTAATTTCGTCACTGAGAAGAATGGACGAACTTATTTGAAGGAGAGTACATATGTATCGGCGCCAGGTTTAGGGCAAGTAGCGATTACTCACTATGCAGCCGAGAAACTAGGATACTATGTGCTATCGAAGGAAACCGCTGCCGCATGGGCAAAGCGGGAAGGTGTCAAGTTCTATCTTGTGAGCGAGAAATTTAGTTCTATGCAATATTTAATGATGCTTACCGCACAAATCAACAGCAAGGAAGGCATAGCGGGCTATTGGGGAAGCCAAAAAATTACAGGCCCTAACACGGCGATGCATCAGCTCCAAATACCTGGGATGTTTGGCCGTGATACGTCGGAAGCCCGTTTCTATACAGAAGGCGGCGATGAATATATGGAGATGTCCGGATATTTATACGTAAGTGAATCCAACGTAAAACCGCTAGATGCAAGCCAATCATCCAAATTTACGCTGCAAGCAAATGGGCATGCGAAATGGTTTACAATCCCACAAGCGGCAGCAGGGAAAACGATGACAGTGGCGTTGCCATCAAAGAGTTCGTTCGCGGTGTATGATGAGAATGGTGTATGCGTCAATTTTACTGTTGTGGATGGCGATAACAAAGTAAAACTGCCGAAGAACGGAACGGTTGTATTTGCTGGCGCACCGAACTCGGAATTTGGAATCACGTTGAACTAACTTTAATTCAAGAACGACTTCAACAAAACCAATACGACACAGAGATAATTCGGGCTAATTTGACTGCATTCTTAACTCGGAAATATATAGAAGATAATAAACAAAAGCCACTAAAAATGAACTATATCCCAAAAGTTAGACATAGTTTTCTCATTCGGCAGCAGATGGGCATGAATTCGATATTGTATTGGATTCATGCCTTTTAATTTAACCTTAATTCGTTTTATACTGTAATACGTTCTGTATTTTTCTAATTCAGTTTTAAAATGCGCTACACTTTCAAACTCTTTAATGTATAGAAATTCTGAATTCATAAATGCCAAAGAATTTCCCTATGACGGAATTGTCGTAACAGTTTCCTATTCGAGACATACTTTGTTTAATTCCTCTTGGCTGAAGCGTATGACGATATTTTTTCATTTGATAGTGCCAGCCTTGATCTGACTGCATCATTAGCTGGTGCTCTTCTGGTAGGCGCTAAGTGCCATACTAGGTGGGGAAGTACTCCTTACCTGGGACAGTTTGAGTATATAAACGTATTATCGGTTCGGTAAAGAATTAAATGGAGTTAATACCTTTGCAAAACTTGATTTTAAGAAGGCTGGTGATGGATTATCTTTAATACATAATCGTAGTGAGTTTAACGATAATAACTAGTATATTTGAACTTTGCAACTCGACTTTTCATCGCTCGGAAAGCTAAAAATGTCGAAAGTCTACATAAATATTTACAGTGATTTATTAAAAGTGCTAGAAATGATTTCGACAATATAAAACCTTAACAAAGATAAACATTGAGGTATTAAAGTGGGTAAAAATTCAGGTGGAAATTTTTGGCGATTTGACCGTAAAAACAAAATGTGAGGTATTACGTTTTGCCAAGCGAGCACTAATAACAAAAGTGGAAAAGCTATTGCTTAATTATATTAATCAAAAACCAGGCACTCATATAAGTGAGTACCTGGCTTTGTGTTTATTCACTTTCAACAAACAATCCATATAATTTAGATGCTACGATTGTATCTTTTACCAAATAACTAACTATTTCAGGTATTTTTTACTCATACATTATCGCTTGTTCTTTTATTAATTATTTCTAGTACGGTGTTAACTATGAAAAGAATTATAATAAAGATATAAAGTGATAAGAATATATAGTCTGACATTGTTAAATTATTAAAATCCGTTGTGCGAGGTATTAAAATCGTTAGAGATACGATGATGAGGATATTAGCTATTCGTGTGAGTGTTATTCGCATAGTTTTAGTGGATATAAATACTAAGTACTTAGGACGCATTAATCTCTACTTTTTTGTTCTTCGTTTTTGCAGTAGTAGTAATTAGAATAAGCATAAAAAGTCTTGTAAGCTAGTAATTATACGTAATCCACTTTGTTCACTTCCTTTTCCTGGGAATTACATTGAATGTGATTCATATTTTCTTGGATTAGGCTGATCTTTTTCAAGTAGCCAAAGTACGACCAACCTTACGACAAATAACCCCCTCTTTTGAACAAAACAATTTAATGTGTGGCTGAGACACTCCCCATATTACAGAAGCTTCAGCAATATCCATTATTTTAAATAATGGGCTGTCTATATCAGGTGTTTTGCTATTCATTATTGAACCTCCGTATATTTTTATAGATATATTTTATTCACCATAAGTTTTATTTTTAGATTTACGCATACTAGAGAAATCTTTTCGGTTTTCTATATCCTCCCTTAAAAATAATCTATCTCGACTTAATTCCTTTACTGGAACTAATTTGCCTCTTTTTACAAGAGAATTTAACGCCTGACGCGATATATTAAGTTCCTCTAACGCTTCTGATGTATTTAATATTTCAGATTGTACCAAGTTAATAAATTCATCTTTTGTATCGAAAGAATAGTTTTGTGTCATTGGATTTACCCACCTAGAGTTTTTTGCTTTTTCGTATTGTAACGATTGTTGCGCCAATTACTATCAATGTTGCAATAGTTATAACTAAAGATACATTAGCCAAACAGTTCACCTCTATTTTTATTGAAGATATGATTCAGCTATCTCAATATCATATGATATTAATAAATTAGGATATTTTTTTTCTAATCTTTTTAGGCACTCAGCATAATCTTTACTTTGATATACGTGTGCTAAGTCGTCAAAGACTGAAGAGACCCAATAAGCTTCTTCTTCAGTACATGTATCCAAAAATTGAATTGTATTTTTTTTATCACTAAATTCTGATACCAACGTATCCCAATAAATTTCGATTGTTGGATCGTTTATATGCAAATTTTTCATTTTTTCAATTATACCTGTTATGTTTTTCTTATGAACCATTTTCATGAATATCCTCTAAATCCACTTATGTTTAATTCCATTAAATCAAAATTGTTCGGACAAAAAACATGTTCCAAATGCTTCTTTTATTAAATCTCTTAAATCTCTAAATGAAAATACTCTAACAAAATTAAAAATATAATACAATTATAACAATTAAGTTCCATTTATGTATAATTATTTTGAAAAAGAGGGTAAATATATAACATTAGAATTTTGATAAGATTGGGATGGATATTCAGATAGAAAATTGAAAGTTATTCAAACTAGAACTTTAAAGTTTAAAATTGATAATGTATGACGACTCTGAGTTTCTTGTATGTGATTAGCTATTAAAAGAAGTTAACCTAATTTAGAAAACTGGCTGGAATGGAAGATGGGAAAAGTTATCCAAATGAAAGTGGTATAAGATATTATTAAAATAGTAAAGAAAAATAAGTGGGTGATAATAATGTTGTTAACTCCTTTAGGTGCTATTAAAGTATTCATTAATGGTGAGGAAGTTGAATTTACTGCTATAAAATTAGATAATTTAAAATCGTATTGTCCAGATGTAAATGGTAGATATTTAATTCATTATAATTACAAAAGTGAATTTAACAATCAAGAAATTACATGTCGCATACCTTCGATAAATGTAAAGGGAGAAATCGAAAGTGGGGAAAGATACGAAGCGATTTCTTTTTACAAGAATGATATAAAACTCACAATTGGAGTAGAAGGGGAATTTACCAATAAACCCGATTATTTTGATTATAACGGGGATTATTTAAGTGATGGAATTCAATATATAACATTTCAAGAGACGGCAGCTAGAAAATTTGCTTTTGGCGTTTGTTGGATTCAACCATGTACAGAAGAAAATGATACTCAAACTTGGTTTGGTGCTGACCCTTTTAATAGTGTGTTAGGCTACTATAACAAAATAGACCACTCCGGTGCTGCACCCCAAAAGTTAGAGTAATAAATCTAAATTTTTGGGTGTTTTTGTATGGCGAAATTAGTGCATGGGGATAGGGAAATTGAGGTACTTCACAGACTTCTTAACGGGAATAGCATGCGAGCAATTGGCAAGCACATGAAGCTTTCTAGTACAACGATTATTCGTACAAGAGACATTATAGTAAAACAAATGATGATGGGGCGTAAAGCCCCTTTTAGTGTGCTATATAAAATACTCTTAGTATGCCTAACGGAGCAATAGACTGTTGAAAAAGCAAAATATTTACGTCGATATTATATTTTGAAATTTCGAATAAATGAATGACCAAAACCTAATTAAGTGGTAAAGTATAGAAAAAATGAATGGAGAATTATGCTATGGAAAAATTGAAAAGAGTCGAATTAAAACATTTTTCAAGTGAATATTTGAAAGAATTGAACTCTTTTGTACTTACAGAAGAACAAAAACAATTTTCTGCACTTCCAAGCAAATTTGAGGAAATTAATGAAGGACAGTATCGTATTGTTATTTTAAGTGATAATACACCCGTTGGTTTCTTTCTCCTAAATTCAAATGAAAGAGTAAAGAAATACTCTAATAATTTGAATGCTTTGTTATTAACTGCATTATCAATTAATCATAAAGAGCAAGGAAAAGGTTACGCAAAACAAGGAATGGCATTACTAGTTGAGTTTGTTAAAACAGAATTCTCTAATTGCGATGAAATTGTTTTAGTTGTAGATAAAGATAATATACCGGCACAAAAACTATATTTAAAAGTAGGATTTGAAGATACAAATGAGAGGCTAATAGGACGTATCGGCGAAGAAATTATCATGAGACAATTAATAAAATAATATTAAACTACCATCGTCACCAGAGCTGATTCCACATTTTGTAGATTAACTCTGGTTTTATGTTTTGCGGAAAGTTTAGCATCATTTCTTGAAGAATTAGCTAAATAACATGTATCAAATGGCGCAAGAGTATCATTTGGATCAAACGTTACATTTTATGTATGTATGAAATTAACGTGTAAACTGTGAGGGAGGACGTTGTGGTAATGTTTTCCCCATTTGGTGTTTATGAAATCCTAAATATTAGGTAAAGACAGGTTGACGACCGACCCGCGACCTCATAAACTTGTTCGAGGCAAGACATACATTGCCGGCCCATATTTTTTAAAGGATTATATATCTTAATTAATATAAAAGGCTATGAATTTACAGTCATTACCATAACCTCTTTTTTATTGTATGATAAATAAAAAAATGAAATTTAAGAGGATTGGAATATTATGCTGAAAATTTTACAAATTGTTTTTGCAATCATAGGAATATCTCTTTCAGCTTATGGACTTATCAGACGTGATTACCAACTGAATTTCCTAATGATATTCTTCTTAGGCTTATTTGGCCTAACTTTAGGAATTAAAGAATTTCAAAGAGAGAGAAAAGCTTATGGTTGGTTACTGATCGGGCTATTTTTATTTTCAGTATATGTGTCAATTCAAAGTTTCATATGGATTAAATAAAGGAGTGGTTTTTATGTGAACCTCGTCCACTTTCCATAATTCAGTCAAACTTACTACAAGTGCACGGAAATGCACTAACACAATTTGCTTTACGATATAACGTGGTGTAGCTCTACCACGGTGTCGTAAGTGAGCTAACTCGACAAATACCACAATATCAAAGCTTTCATCTCAGGATGGAGGCTTTTTCTTTTGCTTTGAAAACTGCATCAAACAGCTATAATGGACTAGTTTGCGGGTGAGTAAGTATCTCAGGAACAGTAGATACCGAAGAGAACTGGCATGCACTAGTAAGCGATAGGGTAGAGTTTGATGTGGTTTTGAAAGTAGAATTTGTAGAAAAATGTTCCAATGAAATTCTATTATGTTAACTGGGAACGTATAGTCTATTCATAAAATGTATAAGGTCGATTTTAAAAAAATGATAATCGACCTTCTTACCTGATTAATTTAATTTAATTTAATCAGGTTAATTGAAGCAGCTAGAGCAGGACCATCGCAAGTCGAAAGGGGGAGTCCTAGATTCCTTAATTGGACAGTTCCACCGGCAGGGATAGATATAATTGTTCCCCCAGAAATTGGTATGCATAAATCCCTGTCGGGTTCGTCGGATTCAGCAGCATATCTAGTTTGGATAGGATTGACCTCATTTCCATCCACAAATAATCCCAGAATTGCAGCATTGCTAATACCTAACTCAAGTAGCACAAGTACATAGTAATCAATATAATAATCACCAGCCTGGGCGACTTCAATCGTAACTGTATCAGGATTCAAAGTTATTCCTCCAGCCGTTCGTCCAGTACCGTTCCATGGCATTGGTTGATTAGTATTAAGCGTTACGAACTGTGCCAGAAAAAAATTTCCATATGCCGGTAGAGGTACTGAAGGTACTGGTTGTACTTGACATGAATCTATCGCCTTTATTGTTGACTGTAAACATGGTTTACAACGGTCGCACGAACAATTTTTTTTACATGGATTCAAAATAATCTCTCCCTTTATGATTTTCTGTTATTTTATTTAAGATATATTTTTTTTCTTAGGTGTTTGTTCGATAATAAATACCATGAAAGGAGTTGAGCAAAAAATGACAACTGCAATTAAAGAAGTGAATTCACATTTCAAAGATTTTCTTTTCGACTGGCGTTGTAAAACTCAACTACTTGTCGGTGGGGAGAGTTCTTCGAAATCCTACCATGTTTCATTGAAACAACTTTTAAAATTACTTGAAGAAAACGTGCAGCTCTAGTCGTTCGTAAAGTTTGCGATACGCATAGAGACAGTACGTTTCCTTTGTTTACAGAAATTATTGAGGACTTAGGGTTATCCGGAAAAGTAAAGACGAGTTCATCTCCAATGACAGTGAAGTTTCCGAACGGCTCGAAGGTAATCTTCCAGGGCATGGATAAACCAGAAAAGCTAAAATCCATCAACAACATATCACTCATTTGGCTAGAGGAATGTAGTGAGATTAAGTATTCAGGCTTTAAAGAGTTGCTCGGTCGTTTGCGACACCCGACACTAGACTTGTTTATGATCTTGATAGGGTCTGTATTTATTGTTAGGGAAAGATTATTTAAGTTATAACAGATGCAATGTTAGTGTTCCTGAATTACTAAATTGTTACAGTGCAAATAACCTAAACTTTATGAATCATTTATCATAAACTAATATTATTAAGCTGAAATTTAAAAAGGAGCAATGCGATGATGGAATCTTGTTGTAATTGCGATTGCACAAAAAATGTAGTTCGTTTAAATAAAGTTTCTTCATGTCCTATTTGTCGTGGGAATTTTGCTCAGCCTTCAGTTCCAAATACTATTACGACGGGAGCAATTTGGAGAATTCCAGCTACAGAGACGATTGTTGTCACACTTTTAAATAAATCAGACGCACCACAAACAGTAACTGTATCGGTATTAGATTGGCAAAATTGTGCCCAAGAAGAGATGCCAAAAGAAGCCTTCTTATGTGGAGAATCTCAACCTTCACTTTTTAATGGAACACCAACGCCTCTTACTTTTACAATTCCAGCAAAAAAGCTACTTGTCGTTCATGCAACTCCGCAAAATCCTTGGCTACCAGGTGATCCATGTTATGAAGTACTGGTGACATTGCCACCTAATCCAATCATTCCACCTAATCCAGTCTTTCCAACTGATCCGATCATTCCAGGTGATCCATGTATTGTAAATACTTGGGGTATTAACAATTTAGGTATACCTCAAGAAGGGAATACGGTGTTACATCGCGAGTTTCAGAGAACTATTTTCATATGAAATTAGGAAAGGTGAACTACTTAGTAATCATATAAACAAATGAGAAGGGCTAGGCAATCAATAATTTTGAGCTTGGTCTTTTTTTATTTCGTAAATTGCCACTTGCTAAAACAGAAACAAATGTTCTTATTAAAGACCGGACAATGAAGTGGACAGCGATGATGTTGCCTGAACACCTTGTAATGATAAGAGAATAAAAGAAAGAGCAATTCCATGAAAAGAAACGTGATTTAACCGAGTGTGAGTTTGAGGAAATAGAACAGACTTTACAACGTGCTAATGCAAAAAATGATTACGTTATCGCTATGGAGCAACAATCAAATGCATGACAAAACTGGATTAGTATTTGGAATGGATCCACTCAAAAAGGAACTATTACTGGATACAGATATATCAGTAAAACGTATTTCATTTAATGATATACAAGACGCGAAGATGGAGGATGCTGAAGGTTTAACATGAGGTCCAAGTGCTCAAAAGAGGAGGATACGCTGAACAGATGATGAAAGCTATCCGTGAGCTAAAGTATTGTAAAAGAGATCAATTAATACATTAAAAGTCACTCATTGAAAAATAATGAGTAATCTGTTTATGATTTTTGTGTGAACATGCTTATCTATACAAAATTCTAGTTGTTGTAAATTATTTTCTTTGTTAAGTTCTTTACTATATAATATACCTGTCCGAACTATTGTTAAATATTATATTTTAAAAGGTGAGGCGTCATTTATAAAAAAACTACGTGCCCCAGAAAGAGCCTCAAAAAGAGCCCCAGTTAAATGCATTTAAATACACTTAAATAGGAAGGTATAAAAATCTCCGATTTGCAAAACCTTGATGTTATGCACCCATAATAATAAATACATTTGGATAGAAACCAATGTCATAAGTATTGCTTATTGAAAAAGATAATATTAATGTAATTTACTTATGAATAAAAATGAGCTATCATGGGTATTGGAGAAAAGATGCTTTAACAATTTATATAGGCCTTTTCAAAAAGATATTTAGGGGGATCCGCAAATGGCACAAGGTAATTTACACAACAGCCGCGCATCATTCGAAGTTAATGGTAAAACTTATAATTACTATGACTTAGCTGCGATTGAAAAAGCTGGCGTTGCAAAAGTTTCAAACCTTCCTTACTCAATCAAAGTATTATTAGAATCAGTTTTACGTCAATATGATGCATATGTTATCAATGAAGAGCACGTAAACGAATTAGCAAAATGGGGTAACGGCGCAAATCCAGAAGCTGAAGTACCATTCAAACCTTCTCGCGTAGTATTACAAGACTTCACTGGTGTACCAGTAGTAGTTGACCTTGCTTCTCTACGTTCTGCAATGAAAGAAATGGGCGGCGACCCAAGCAAAATCAACCCTGCTATTCCAGTTGACCTTGTAATTGACCACTCAGTACAAGTTGACAAATACGGTAATGCATCTGCATTAGCAGCAAACATGGACCTAGAATTCGAACGTAACGCTGAGCGTTATAACTTCTTAAAATGGGCTCAAACTGCTTATGATAACTTCCGTGCTGTACCACCAGCAACTGGTATCGTTCACCAAGTAAACTTAGAGTATTTAGCTCCAGTTGTACACGTAAACGAAAATGCTGACGGTACTTTCGAAACATTCCCTGACTCAGTAGTAGGTACTGACTCACATACAACAATGATCAACGGTATCGGCGTTCTTGGATGGGGCGTTGGTGGTATCGAAGCTGAAGCAGGTATGCTTGGTCAACCTTCATACTTCCCAATTCCAGAAGTTATCGGTGTTAAATTAGTTGGCGATCTTCCAAACGGAACTACTGCTACTGACTTAGCATTAAAAGTAACTCAAGTATTACGTCAACGTGGCGTAGTTGGTAAATTCGTTGAGTTCTTCGGACCTGGCGTAACTAAATTACCACTAGCTGACCGTGCGACTATCTCTAACATGGCTCCTGAATATGGTGCTACATGTGGTTTCTTCGCAATTGACGAAGAATCATTAAACTACATGCGTTTAACTGGTCGTGACGAAGAGCACATCGCGGTTGTAGAATCTTACTTAAAGTCTAACCACATGTTCTTCGATCCAACTTTAGAGCCAGTTTACACTGACGTATTAGAAGTAAACTTAGCTGAAATCGAACCAAACCTTTCTGGTCCTAAACGTCCACAAGACTTAATTCCACTATCTCAAATGCGTACTCGTTACAAAGAAGTAGTAGTGGCACCACAAGGTACACAAGGTTTCGGTTTAACTGAAGATGAATTCGCAAAAACTTCTGTAGCTAAATTCGCTGAAGGTGATGTAGAAATCCCAACAGGTGCTGTAGCAATCGCTGCAATCACTTCTTGTACAAATACATCTAACCCATACGTATTAATCGCTGCGGGCTTAGTTGCGAAAAAAGCTGTAGAAAAAGGTCTTACTGTGCCTAAATGGGTAAAAACTTCTTTAGCACCAGGTTCTAAAGTAGTAACTGGTTACCTTGAAGATTCAGGTTTACAAACTTACCTTGACGAAATCGGTTTCAACACTGTAGGTTACGGTTGTACAACATGTATCGGTAACTCAGGTCCATTACTTCCTGAAATCGAAGACGCTATCAAAGAGAACGACTTATTCGTAACTTCAGTTCTTTCTGGTAACCGTAACTTCGAAGGCCGTGTACACCCACTTGTAAAAGCTAACTACTTAGCTTCACCACCACTTGTTGTTGCTTATGCACTTGCTGGTACTGTGGATGTTGACCTACAAAAAGATTCATTCGGTAAAGACAAAGATGGCAACGATGTATTCTTCGCTGATATCTGGCCTTCAACTGAAGAAGTTAACGCAGTATTAGGTACTGTAGTTAACCGTGAATTATTCCAAAAAGAATACGAAACTGTATTCACAGCGAACGAAAAATGGAATGCAATTGAAACATCAACTGAGTCTCTATACACATTTGATGACAAATCAACTTACATCCAAAACCCACCATTCTTCCAAGGTCTTGCAAAAGATCCAGAAGCTATTAAAGGCTTAGAAGGCTTACGCGTAATGGCGAAGTTCGGTGACTCAATTACAACTGACCATATTTCTCCAGCTGGTGCAATCGGTAAAGATACACCTGCAGGTAAATATTTAATCGAAAACGGTGTTGCTATCCGTGACTTCAACTCTTACGGTTCTCGTCGTGGTAACCACGAAGTTATGATGCGTGGTACATTTGCAAACATCCGTATCCGTAACCAAGTTGCTCCTGGTACAGAAGGTGGTTTCACTACTTACTGGCCAACAGGTGAAGTAGAGTACATCTATGACGCATGTATGAAATACCAAGAACAAGGTACTGGCTTAGTAGTACTTGCTGGTAACGACTACGGTATGGGTTCTTCTCGTGACTGGGCTGCTAAAGGTACTAACTTACTTGGTATCAAAACAGTTATCGCACAATCTTACGAGCGTATCCACCGTTCTAACCTAGTAATGATGGGTGTTCTTCCACTTCAATTCATGCCAGGTGAATCTGCTGATACTCTAGGCTTAACTGGTAAAGAAGAAATCTCTGTTAACATTACTGACAACGTGAAACCACGTGAAATCTTAACAGTAACTGCTAAATCTGAAGACGGTTCAGTTAAAACTTTCCAAGCTTTAGCTCGTTTCGACTCAGAAGTAGAAGTAGACTACTACCGTCACGGTGGTATCCTACAAATGGTTCTTCGCGCAAAAGCTGCTCAATAATCATTTAAATAAAAACCGATCTCTTAGGAGGTCGGTTTTTGTTTATACATAAAAGGGGAGGCATTGGTTTGCAAAAAGATGAATTGAAAAAACGTGCTTTATCCATTGTTCCGTTACCGAGTCACTATGAGCTAATCATAGAAGAGTATTCTGCAGACGAGAGAGTGATGTTCTCATGGGCGAATGATCAACAGGATGAAAGTATGACTGTTGAGTTAGATTGCACTGGTCATCTCGTATATTTATCAATTGAAACTAATGATACTGTTCCTGAGGCTTATTCTATCTCTACTGAAGATAAGAAAAGGAGTGCGGAACAATTTTTACTCATTCATTATCCAGAAGCTTTAAAAGACTTAACACTTTCTCAAAAGAAAAAACTGTCGCGTGTAGAACGCTTTTCTTTTGAACAGTTTGTTATGGGTGTACCATTAGCACAAGCTGGTTGTTTTATTGATGTTGATGCATTTGGCGATATTGTTAAATTTAGATACGACGGTGTTAAGACGAGTCCTGAAATCCCTTTAAAACTAGTTTCCAAGGAAAGTCTAATGGAATATGTGCGTAATACGTTGGCATTACAACTAGTAATAACAAAATTATCTCGCGATGTTTACAATGTGACGAAGGATGGACTTCATCTCGTGTATGAGGTACATTCATTTTTAAATTTTAAAGCAGATGCATTAAAACCAACTTTAAAGATCATTCATGATGAAAATGAGCCTGAAAGTTATGCTGCTCTTCCTCCTTTGCCAGCTAACTTTACGGCCAATGAAGTAACTAATGAAGCGATCATTGGCATTACAGATGAACTGGAGCTTATTCGAGAAGTAGATATAGGGCCAGAGCTAGGGATGGTGTGGCGTAAGCGGAATTGGGAGATGCAAAAAAAAGATTTAACGATGAACAGCTTTTTTAAAATGCAGTCAGAAGATACAGTAAAAACTTTTATTTCAAAAAAAACTGGTAATATACAAAGCTTTGGATGGTTGCATAAACGCTTAGGAAATCTACAGCTTAATCATGAAGCATGTTATGAAAAAGCAATAGACTTTTTACAAAAAGTAATTCCGGACTACTATCCTTATCTTCAACGATTAATTCGAGGAGATGAAGAAGAGGATGAAAGAGAATCAGACTCATTTATATTCCATGCCCATAATCAAGGATTACCTATTGCTGATATGGTGATTGTCGTTGTAAATTGTACAACTGGACTGATTGATTATTATAGTGGACCGAATTTTGATTTGGATGAACTTCGCCAAATGACTACAGTACCAGCTATTTCTTTGGAAAAAGCGAATCGTCAATTTCTAGAAAATATCGATTTTCAATTGGTTTGGGACAAAAATTACGATGACGAAATTGAGTCTTATCAACTTATCTATCAAGCGTGTGATCGACAAACTAAGTTACCTATCCGGTATATTGACGCGACTACTGGCGAAATTATTGTCAGTAATGTTTAGTGAATTGATTTTTACTATATGGAAGCAAAGCGACAGTACAGAAGTTTCCAATCACTATAGGTGGTGCGGATTAAAGTTATTGTTCGGAACAGTAGTCAGTTGCACTTGGTACAGAACCGATTTCCTGGGAAGTCGGGTTTTTTATCTACTTCTTTCAAAATGAAAGGGTCGGTCTAGAAATTAATCAAAATCGTGGATAGAACTGCCGAAATCGTGGATAGAAACGTCAAAGTCGTGGATAGAACTGCCGAAATCGTGGATAGAAACGTCAAAGTGACGGATAGAACTGTCAGAGCGACGGAAAGAACCCTCTAAACGAGAGATTGCCCCGATTGATTGAAGAATAACCCCGATGAAATGACGGATATCTCACGAAAATGAAACGTAAAACCAAAAAGTTGCGACTTTAACCATCGAATTAATGGTTAGAATCATCAATTAGACGGTTAGTGCCGCAATTTTCAAATCAATTTATCCGCTACAATTCTTCTTCATACTATAAAACTGTAAACAAATTGCGAATGACATAGAAATTACTGCAAAATAAATCAATGTTATTGTTCCCAACTGTAAAGACAATACGACCCCGCCTAAGCTTGCGCCTATTGCACTGCCTAAATAATTTACAGAACTGTTTAATGCCACTGCCGAACTTCCGTTATTCGGCTGTTGTGAGACTAAAATATGTTGTTGAGGTGCCTGGCATGCCCAACCCATTGCTCCCCAGACAAAGAACGGTAAGTATTTTAAAATAGGGAAGTTAAGCATTAAGGGTATGCTAATAATCGATAACGTTAAAGTAAATAAAATGATTGTAACTAAAGTTTTTGGTTTTCCGAAGTAGTCGATTAAGTAACCAATCAATATACTTCCAACCAAGCCACCGAATCCCCATGCCCATAAGTAAATTGTTAAATTACTCGAGCTTGTCATTTCTTCTAAAAGGGGAGAGAGGTATGTGTACAATCCGAGACTAGCAACACTGGCGAAAAATGTTATACATACAGTTATAGTTACTCTTTTATCCAGGAACATTTTTAATCGTTCGTTTAGTGCAGGGGGAGGTGTTGTTGGGAAATCGGGCAGAAACATATGCATACATAAAATAGAAATGACACCGATTATCACTAATAGCCAAAGTGTTACTTTCCAATCAAATAAGTTCGATATATAAATACCTAAAGGAACGCCAAGCACTGTTCCCATACTCATACCTCCTATAGTCAATCCTAGAGCTCTTCCTTTCTTTTCACTTGAAATGAACTTTGTAGAAGCTGCTATAGCTAAAGGTGAAAATAAACCAGCCCCAATCCCTGCAATTGCTCTCGAAAGTAGAAGAATAGAAAAGGTCGGAGCTAAAGCTGTAACGCTATTCGCTATTGTGAAGAGTAGCATTGACCATATTAAGATTTTTTTTATAGGTTTTCCGGCAAGTAAAGAAGAAAATAACGGCGCTGATATTGCGTAAAATAAAGTGAAAATGCTCACTGCCTGACCAGCTTGTGATGTGCTTTTTTGATACGTATCGCTAATTCCTGGGAGAAGTCCTGCGATCACATAAGCATCAAAACCCAAGGCAAACATGCCAAAGGCTAATAATAAAACATTTTTCATAAATTGAACCTCCATAAATTAAAGGTGATAACCTATAACGTTATGTTATAATCGAAGCACCTTCTATATTTAATAGGTTACTAAAAAACCTCGAATATGGAACAATCACTATTTTATAAGGATATAACAAATCGTTATAGGGTATGGAGGGATACAATGAATGTAGAATGGTTACACAGCTTTATTGCTGCCGCCAATCAAAAAAGTTTTTCTAAAGCTGCTCAAATTACGAATCTTTCCCAACCTGCACTAAGTAAACATATACGAAACTTAGAGAATAATCTTGGCATGGAATTATTTCATAGGACTTCCATTGGTATCGAATTAACCGAAGCTGGCGATCGTTTCTACACCCGAATTACACCAGTTTTGATTGAATTAACAGCGATTCGTGAAGAATTGCAGCAATTTAGTCAAAGTAATCCTATTGCGATCGGTGGTCTGCCTAGCTTAGCCACTTACTATTTGCCAAACAAAATGAATGAACTTAAGCAACTTGGTCGACCTATAACATTAATGATTCAAAATACTTCAAATGAACTATTACAATCTTTAGAAAAAGGGAGACTTGATGCAATCTTTGTGGATGCAAAGTATACGGGAGAATCTTTGTGGAATTGGGAGTTGTTTACGGAACCTTATTATGCTGTGTTTCCTTTGAATCATCGTTTTAATTCAAGAATAGCAGTTGATCTTGAAGAACTGTGTGAGGAGCCGCTTATTGTTCATCAAGCTCCTTGTGATTCAAGGAAGGATATAGTAGAACAAATACAATCACTTGGCTACACGCCGAATATCATTAGTGAAGTAAACTTTGGGGATTTTGTCTTTGGCGCAGTAACTTCTGGAATGGGGATTACGATTGTACCAGAATTAATGGCAAAAAATATCGGCCATCTTCAACTTTTTACTTTACCGATTAATAATTTTGGAAGATCCAGAACGATTGCATTGGTTACAAAGCATAAAGAATTAGGTTCGAAATTATATAAATTAATATCAAATTAAATGAAGCTGTCTCCAAGCGTTTCGTGAAGACAGCTTCATTAAATTAATTAAACCCCATTAAATCCTTGACCTTTTTTGTATTTTCCACTGTTGTCAACATTTCTAATAAGCTAAATGCAACATCGAATGCAGTGCCGGGATTGGAGGATGTAATAATATGTTCAGTTCGAACAACTCGTTCGTTGACGATGTCTGCACCATAGGATTGCAGCTGTGCTATTCGTTTACTTGTTGGGTGATTATAAGTTGTAGCTTTTCGATTATGAAGCACTCCGCTATGACCTAAAATGAGGGAAGCTACACAAATCGTCGCAATAGGTTTTTTGTGTTCATCGAAATGACGAACAACCGCCTGGAACTCCTCGCTAAAAGCATCCTCATAAAATCCAGCCTCTTCAAAGCCTCCAGGAATCGCAAGTGCATCAAAATCCTCTAATGATATTTCATGTAGCAATTTTTCAGGAGCTACGTTAAAATTCCATGTACATTGCAGCTTCTGATGTAATCCTACAGTCACGACCTCTGTAGTGCC
Organism: Lysinibacillus sp. EB271-A1-10B; assembly: GCF_058791335.1. Lineage (NCBI taxonomy): Bacteria > Bacillati > Bacillota > Bacilli > Caryophanales > Bacillaceae > Lysinibacillus > Lysinibacillus sp. EB271-A1-10B. The sequence continues at coordinate 7,568 of NZ_JBYTDL010000022.1, read as the reverse complement.
GTCGCCCTCCCATTTATTCCAGCCAAGTACATCTGTAAAAACACTTGCTTCAACAGCCTCAAAACCATTTGCTAATAGTAATAATATTTTTTTCATGTTGTTAATGCCTCCTTTATACGTTTAATTGTAATGAATAATGATATTCAATAACAGAATCTGTATAATGTAATTTAGAAGATTTGCTTTATAATGAAAGGAAATTCATTAAATCTAGTTTATAAAAAAAGGTGGATACTTATGGATCAAATAGATCATGAAATTTTACAGCAATTACAACGAAATGCAAAAATGTCGATGAAAGAATTAGCGGCTACGGTTCATTTATCTTCTCCGGCTGTTATTGAACGTGTAAGAAAACTGGAAGAGCAGGGGATTATTGAAGGTTACGGTGCTAGGGTTAATTTAAAAAGGATTAATCGCGACATTCAAGCCATTATTTTATTTAAATCCATTGATTGTAAAAGTCTTTCGGATTTTTGTAATGCACACCCCGATGTCCTTGAATGCTATCGTGTCGCGGGTGAAATCAGTTACATTGTAAAAATTGCAACCAATTCAGTAGAAACATTAGAGCAGTTTATTGACGACGCAATGCCTTATGGTACGCCTTCAACGAATATTGTGCTTTCTTCAACAAAAAAAGCGGTCATTGAGACTTCTTTTGATGAAAATTTAGACTAATGTTCCTACAACAATATCGATTGCAGATGTAGCAGGAGAAAAAGATGATTTTAAAATAAGAAGGCTAGACATTCAAAAATTCAAGAATGTCTAGCTTTTTATTAGCTGTTTTTTATATTTGGAATAAGGTACAATTATTGTAAGTATTTGAATTCTCGAAAAATAGGTGCAGGGAAGTGAATAAATCATTGATAATTGCAATAATGGACAATGCATTAGCATTTATTCTATCTTCTCCACTCATACTTATCTATTTTAAAAGCGTTTCTCAGGAAAATTTAGCTTGGCGTTGGATTTTACCCTTTTGGTTTTTAAACCACAATATGATTAGATATTTTGTGTCTTTTGGTGATATCTTTTGGGTGGTGTTAATGTGGCAATTTCTTTTTATTTGGCCAATATGTATAGGTATATATTATTATTTATACAAAAAGGAATATAAATGGGAATTTTATATAGGGTTAAAGAAAAAGCATGTTATTTTTTTCGGAAGCTTAATCGTTTTATGCATTAGTTCACTAGGGATTTGTATGTATGATACAAACAAAAAAGTAATTGCCTTTCATGAACAAGTAATGAAGGAGTTTGAAGATAGCTCTGACCGTCCGCAATATTTGATACAAAATAGTGTTACGCCATCTACTCTGCTTTCTTTGTCCGAGCAAATTAATGAGGTCAGAAATGGAAAAGTGCGTGCGGCAACCTTCCCTTGGAAAAGCAAGGTAATTGTTGTAATGGGCAACGACCAGCAGAAGGAGTTTACTTACGTTCGGTTTAATAAGGGATGGAAGCTTGATGGCATTTACCACGAAAGTAGTTTTGAGTATTTAGAATAAAAGCAACCGTGAAAAGGAGAGCAATAATGCGTATGTTAAAAAATAAAACCTTATTAAAGGAAAACGACTTAAAAGGAATTCTCAGAGAATTAAATAGTGGAGATAGAAGCTGGCAGCAAGAGGACCAAACTCTACTCATACAATCAATGATGATACATATCGGCTCATTAGATAGTGAACTACGAGATAACTTAATTTATGGATCGTTTTATGAATTGATCCGTGAAAAAAACTTACTAGAGCATTCACTTTTAACGGAGCTTTTAGAGGAATGCTTGAATAATTTATTATGTAAGGGTATTGAAGAGGGCGAATCAGATTTAGTTTTTACCCGTACATTTACGTCGCTATTGATTGCCCTAATATTATTTAGAGATAACGCAGACGATTTTTTATCCCAACAAAAAATCGCTGATTGTAAAGATAAAGTACTAGCTTATTTAGCAGTAGAAAAGGATGCAAGGGGCTACGTGCCGGTAAAAGGGTGGGCTCATAGTGTTGCCCATATGGCTGATGCAATCGATGAGTTGGTGAAAAATCCAAAATTAGATAAAGCTTTTTATAGTCAAATTGTTAACGCATTGTGGAACGCCATTTTGCAAGAAAATTATGCTTTCATTCATAATGAAGATGAGCGGATTTTAGTTCCTATTTTCACTATGCTTGAGAAAGGTCTAGAGGAGCATGAGATCATTAAGTTGCTGCAACAATTACCTGCTACTTTAAAAGTAAAAAAAGAACAGCTTGATGTACAGCATCACAGAATTTTAGTTTTTAACTGTAAATCCTTTGTGAAAAGCTTTTATATTATAACAAATGGGAAGCCTAAGTTCGCAGCTCTTCATAAAAGCATCGAAACATGTCTTGATGAATTATAGGAAAATTACTACCAATAGTAGTACTTTGAAATTATTGACAGACGAAAAATAGTCTGTTACGATGAGTGACAATAAAAGCATACAAATTCGTTGATGAGAAAGAGTAGTGTTTCATTTTGTTCTACAGAGAGCCGACATATTGGTGGAAGTCGGTGTGCAAGTGATACATGAAGATCCTCTCTGAGAAGATTAGCTGAACATAGTAAGCTGATTCGGGTGTCTACCGTTAAAAAGAACACGTATGATTGTACGTTGCTGAGTGCTATTGAACGTTACTTCAATAGAATTAGGGTGGTATTCGCGGTTAACCCCGTCCCTTACTTGGGACGGGGTTTTTTGTATGCCTTTTATACAAAATTAATTGTATAGGAGGAACTAATATGCAAGTAGAACAAAAGAAGGAAACTACAGTTGAACGAGAAACACGGATCCGAGCATTGTGGGAGCAAGAAGGCACGTTTACAACATCCGTGACAAATCGTGTTGGACAACAGCCTTTTGTATTTTATGAAGGACCGCCAACAGCAAATGGTTTACCACACGTAGGTCACGCATTTGGTAGAACGATTAAAGATGTAGTAGCTCGTTATAAAACGATGCAAGGCTATTTAGTTGAACGTAAAGCTGGTTGGGATACACATGGCTTGCCTGTAGAGTTAGGCGTGGAAAAAAAGCTAGGCATCTCTGGCAAGCAAGAAATTGAGAAATATGGTGTTGAGGAATTTATTCAAGAGTGTAAGGGAAGTGTCTTTACTTATGAGAAGAAGTGGCGCTCCTTTACAGAGCAGCTCGGTTATTGGATTGATATGGATGACCCTTATTTAACGTTAAGTAATGATTACATTGAGTCCGTTTGGAATATTTTAAGCCATGTGCATAAGGAAAAACTTTTATACAGGGGGCATCGTGTTTCGCCATATTGTCCTAGCTGTCAAACATCATTAAGCTCTCATGAGGTTGCGCAAGGCTATAAGGATGTCAAAGATTTATCGGTAACGGCAATGTTTAAGTTGAAGGACAAAGATGAGTATTTTCTTGGCTGGACAACGACACCATGGACATTACCTGCTAATGTTGCCTTGGCGATGAATTCTAAGCTCGTGTATGTTCGAGTGAAGCAACACGATAAAGTATATATCTTGGCAAAATCATTAGTGGAAAAGGTTTTTACTGAACCCGTTGAAATATTAAGTGAGCATAATGGGCATGAATTTGAAGGTGTATCGTACATTCCACCTTTTTCATACGTAACCGTTGATAAAGGTCATGTCGTTGTGCTGGCCGATTATGTCACAGAGCATAGTGGAACTGGAATTGTTCATATCGCGCCTGCATATGGGGAGGACGATTATAAAACGGTTCAGCAAAATGGCCTATCATTTGTTAATGTTGTTGATTTAAAAGGCTGTTATACAGAAGATGTTCCAGAGCTTGTCGGTAAATTTGTGAAAGAGTGTGATGTCGACATTATTAAAATGCTCGCTAAAGATGAGCTATTGTTTGATAAGGAAAAATATGAGCATAGCTATCCTCATTGCTGGCGCTGTGATTCACCTTTGCTTTACTACGCAACTGATAGTTGGTTTATCAACATGTCGCCATTGAAAGATAAGCTTTTACAAAATAATGAACAAGTAACTTGGTATCCCGATCATATTAAACACGGTAGATTTGGAAACTTTTTAGAAAACTTAGTGGACTGGAATATTAGCCGAAATCGCTATTGGGGAACGCCACTCAATGTGTGGGTTTGTAAGGATTGTGGTCATGAAGAGGCACCAAATAGTATTGCAGCCTTAAAAATGTTATCGAAGAGTACTTTACAAGATATAGAGCTCCATAAGCCGTATATTGATGAGGTTATATGTACTTGTCCAACATGTAATGGGGACATGGAACGCACACCTGAAGTGATTGATGTATGGTTTGATAGTGGTTCAATGCCATTTGCTCAGCATCATTATCCTTTTGGAAACCTCGATACGTTTAACAATCAATTCCCAGCTGATGTTGTCATTGAAGGTATCGACCAGACACGTGGATTTTTCTATAGTTTATTAGCCGTATCGACTTTATTTACAGGTAAAGCACCTTATAAAAATGTACTATCTTTAGGGCATGTTTTAGATGAGCATGGACAGAAAATGTCGAAAAGTAAAGGCAATGCATTAGAGCCAGTTGAACTAATTCAGCAGTACGGGGCAGACGCATTAAGATGGGCGTTTTTAGTTGACAGTTCTCCTTGGAATCCTAAACGCTTTTCAAAGAAAATTGTGATGGATGCAAAATCAAAACTAGTCGATACACTAGATAATACGTTCAAATTTTATCAGCTATATGCAGAAATAGATGGCTTCCAATACGATGCCAATAATACAGGTACTCGTACAAAATTAGATCATTGGATACTATCTCGATTACATCATACGATTCAGTTAGTGACAAAATCGATGGACGATTATCAATTTACACAAGCAACACGTGAAATTGGAAAGCTTGTGGAGGAGCTAAGTAACTGGTATATCCGTCGCTCACGAGCAAGATTTTGGGCTAACGGATTGTCAGAAGATAAGCGTGGTGCCTACAGTACACTGTATGAGCTACTCACGACACTTTGTCAATTACTAGCGCCTTTCACGCCATTTATCGCAGAAGATTTATATCGACAATTATGCGGACAAAGCGTTCATTTGCAAAACTACCCAACATTCAATGAAGCGCTTGTGAATACGAAACTTGAAAAAGAGATGGGGAATATTTTAACAATAGTAGAACTTGGCCGTAGCATCCGTAATAGTCAAAGCATCAAAGTAAAGCAACCTTTAAGTGAAATGATTGTCTCAGTTGACGGTGAGCTAACGGATTATCAACCATATAGCGAGCTCGTGAAAGATGAATTAAACATAAAAGAATGCCTCTGGACAAATGATTTCTCTGCATATGAAACGGTTCATTATAAGCTTAATTTTAAAACAGCAGGTGCAGCATTTGGAGCAAAAGTGAACAGCGTAAAAGAGTACGTAGTGAATTTAAGTGATAAGGAGAAAACTAACTTACAACAAACAGGTTCAGTTGCATTAACGATTGATGGAGAACAACTAACATTGCTAAAAGCTCACGTATTAACTGAATCCATTGTAAAGGACCAATACATCTTAGCCGAAGAAGCTTCTTGTCGAGTCCTTTTGAATGTTCAGCTGACAACTAGTTTACTTGAGGAAGGGCAAATTAGGGAACTTATTCGCACAATCCAAGATACACGAAAAAAATGGCAACTTCCTGTTGAGCAATATATAACGATTTCGATTGCTGGAAGTGCCAAAGCAAAAACGATTATCCAGCAGCACGAAGCATTATTAAAGGCAAATGTGTTGTTACATGATATTCATTATGTGAGTGCCGACCATGTTGAACGGAATATAGAGACAGAAATGTTTGATGAAAAAGTTTCTGTCTATTTTATACTGTAAATTCTGTAATAATCGGGTATACAGAGGAAGTGATCAGGTAAGCTCAGGAGTCAACAGAAAAAAGCTCAGCACAAGTATTTTATTAATAGTCAAGAATTAAAGTAATGCACTATAGATCATTATCACTATATACAATGTGTAACATTCGTTATTTTTAAGCTGAACTAATTTTGATAGTAGTTCAGCTCTTATTTGTGTTTAAAGGTATAGTCTGAAAATATTAATAAAGTAAAGTATATGTGAATTTTTCTATATGTGATTCAAACTGTATAGTTTAGTACAAGGAGAATTCAAGTAAATAATAGCCTGTAGAGAGGAATTATTGGGATAATATGTTAAACTGATAAAAAGGAAATTAAGGACTGATTCAATTAATGGAAATTAGAAAACCTAACGATTTGGAACTAAAAAAGGTATTATCTCTTTCTCCACAAGCCGTTTTTGATGGTACATTAGGTGAGGTAGAACCTACGAAAGAAAAAATTGACCAACTTGTTAAGCCACTTTTGGAAAAGGGAAGCTACTATTTAATAGCAAAAGAAAATGATAAATTAATTGGCTGGATTCTTATAGGGGCTAGTAAAGACCAATTTACGGATAGGATGAATGGATTTATCTACGAACTATTTGTTATAGAAGAATTTAGGGGGAATGGGATCTCCAAAATGTTAATGAGAGCAGGAATTGATCATCTAAAACAAGATGGATATTCAGAAATCCGTCTAAGTGCATTTGCGGGGAATCAAGCAATTAAACTGTATGAAAAATTGGGATTTAGCATTAGGACAGTTACTATGAGTTTGCAGTTATAAACAAACTAACTTATTTCATACGGGTGCTTTACTTCAAGATGGGATTCCTCAGGGATCCCATCTTTTTCATCTTCAACTAACGTCGCGGGTTAGTTGGATTAGATAAATCCTTTTATTACTAAATTAATGGTATTATAAGGGTGCTTGAATGCAAAGAGGTGAGATTATGGATGAACGAAAAAGACGAATGCAGCAAAAAATACAAGTTGTCAAACAAAAAAATCAGAGAACTAATCTAATGAATTTATTTCCAAAACATATTTCTAGTGTGATAGAAAAAAGCGAGTTGATTACGTCTCCAGAATTAGAAAGAATATTAAATAAAGTTCACGAGAAATGGAATTATGAATTACATAAAGTGGATTTTGCGATTAAATATCGTGATTTCAGAAAAGAATTTAGTTGGGAACATGAGGTTATTGACTATGTACAAAGAATTGATTTTGAAAATAAATTAGTGTACTTGTCTTTTGGGATAGGTGATTGTCCAATATTTATTGTTGACGGAAAGTGGGCATTAATGAACTTTAGCATTCTATGGGAACATATCGATCATGATGATATATGGATTATTAGTCAAGATTTTAGCTATGGTGTTCTAGTTACCCTTTATGGAGGATATTTAGAACACGACCCTAACCCAAAAGAAATACTTTATGCAATTACAAAATGGGATCAGGAATCAAAAGGCCTATTAAACTAAAGGAATCATTAATAAAAGATTAAAGAGTTGCATATGCAGCTCTTTTCTTACGATTAGTCAAGTATCTATAATAACTTTCTTAACTCTCTGATATTATTTTGATAAACTGGGCCATGCCGAATAAGCCTAGTGATTTTTCGATTTTTCATAAGGCTTTAGTATGTTAAACTGATGCTACGACTGTACTA
>NZ_JBYTDL010000021.1:49723-90413 GCF_058791335.1 Lysinibacillus sp. EB271-A1-10B | reverse complement strand
ATTGAACCGCCGTATACGGATCCGTACGTACGGTGGTGTGAGAGGTCGGGAGCTAATCACTCCCTCCTACTCGATTGTAGAATATCGCTGATCCCCAAGAAGTCGCCCAGTCTTAACGAAGATCAACCATTCTGCATAATATATATGTGCTGGCAAGTCACTTTCATTTAAAGTGATAAAACGAAACTTCAGCATATGTTCTTTGTGCGAAAGCGTAGCGGCAGCAACAACATATGTTTTTGTAGGAAAAATGAAGAGACGACTAATTTTAAAAATAGTTTTCAACAAAAAAGGAGCCATTTTCGTATGAGATGGCTCCTTCTGCATTATTTAATTATTGTTGAAAGCGTATTTCAAGCACGCTTTTTCCACATCGTGTAGCGTTTCTTTTACCGGGATTTCACCTGAATAAAGAGAAATTGTAATAGGTGCTTTTTCTGCTATACCTTGTTTTGTGAAAATATAATTAGTGCCCTTATATGTTAAAAACATATTTTTTACAGGTCTTTTTCCGAAAGTACTAGCAGAAGAATCGAAAAATCCTTTTAATTGACTGCAGTATTCCGTGTAGAAATCACTTTTAAAGCCAGAAAGAGCTTCGAATTTTTTACTATCAATAACTTCAGCCTCATTCGCTAGCTCGAAAATTTTAGCTGAAAATTCGGGGAAAAATTCTTTTACTTTTGCACGAATTAATGGTTTTGAATTATAACTGTTTATGTCATCAGAAAGAGTGACTTTACTCATAGAAATAGCCTCCTGCATAAAATCCCTTTAATACATGATAACATAAATGTATAAGAAGGATAAGGGAATTTCAACATATTTAAACAATTATAAGATAATAGCAGTGCTAGAAATAGTGAAAAATAGGTATATTTATATAGTGTGAGTGTTGAAAAGTATTACTTTTATTAGTCGTAAACATGGTACAACATAAGCTCATGAATCATTTTTCTTACTTCCTCTTCGTTAGGAGGGATAGAGCTTTTCCATTGTATAACGCCATCTTTTAAGTACTCCGCTGAATAACGTTCGCGTTGATAAAAGAACGAGATGGACCAACCTGGAAGCTGAGAATTTTCAAATAAAGGCTTAAAGCTAAAATGCTGAATCATAACCAAACCCCATTTCTTATATATGTAGTTAATATTATTCAAGGATAGTGGTAATTTTGCAACTATTCACTTTACAGACGCTTGTAAGTTGCTATTTATATGCATAGGCATAATCATAACATGTGTTGATTTCCGTTCCGATTGGGCGCTTTGTAGCTGTCGCTTCGCTTTCACTACAGAAAACATTTGTTGATGCTGCCGCTACGTTAGAACTACGCTTTCGCACAGAGCAAAGCTTCCTAGGGCGTCCGATGAGCCGCTTCACTCGCGTTCCTCTATTGCTGATCCCCAAGGAGTCGCCTAATCATAACGAAGATCAACTTATATATTGAATAAGTTTAAAGTTCGTATCGGAAATCAGTATCTGCAAATTAATGAAGAAGGATAAAAATAGTGAATCATCATACTTTAACAGGGGGTATTTCTTTCGTAGAAAATCATTGCTCTGCTATAATGAGTGCAGCAGGCGACAAAAAACGCCAATAGTGAATACAATTGAAATGAGAGGATACTAATGGATAATTTTCTAGTGACATTAATATTTATGGCAGTCATTGGAGCTGCAATTGGTGGTGTAACGAATCACTTAGCCATCAAAATGCTTTTTCGACCACATAACGCTATATATATTAAAAATTGGCGAGTACCTTTTACTCCAGGCCTTATTCCAAAACGACGTGACGAATTAGCGAAGCAACTTGGGCTAACGGTTGTAAATTATTTGTTAACACCTGAAACTTTTAGAAAGAAATTTTTCTCAAAGGATATTCAGGAAAAGGTAGAACAGTTTGTACAAACAAAGGTAGAAGAAACGATTTTTACAAATGATAAAACAATTCAGGATTGGCTATCATTAGCTGGATTTTCTAATATGCCAGCAACAATTGAACAGAAGGTAGAAGCAATTGTTGAGGGACAATTTGAATCAGTTAAGAATACACTATCTACGAAATCAATTCGTACACTTTTATCAGCAGACATTCAAGAAACGATTGATGCAAAGATACCAGTAGCGGTTGATCATATTTTAGAAAAGGGTGAGGATTATTTTTTATCACCCGAGGGCGAACTGACAATTAAGGCGATGATTGATGACTTCTTATCGTCAAAAGGATCACTTGGTGGAATGATAAATATGTTTTTAGGTGATTCTTCTTCACTCGTGGCAAAGGTTCAGCGTGAGCTTGTGAAATTTTTACAGGCACCAGGAACTTCAACATTACTAACGAAAATTTTTACGCAGGAATTGGAGAAATTAAAAGATCGCCCAGCAATGGATTTCTTACAAGATATTCGCTTTGAAGCCATATTATCCAAATTACAAACTTACGTAAAAGAACAATTAGCAATTGAAGAACGCTTGAATTATCCTATTTCGCATTATTGGCCAGAAGGGAATTCGTGGATGAAGGAAACAGTAATTCCCCAAGCTATCGAAAAAGCTTTTGTAAAAGCTGAAGACAAATTAGAAGATGTATTGAAACGTCTAAATTTACAAGAAGTAGTACGTGAGCAGGTTGATTCTTTCCCTGTGGAGAAATTAGAGGAGCTTGTACTAGGTATTTCAAAGCGTGAGTTTAAAATGATTACAGTACTTGGTGCAGTTCTTGGTGGATTGATTGGGATTGTGCAAGGATTAATTGTTTACTTTATTTAAAAAGGAGAATTATGTTGATGAATAATATTTACAATGAAATTAATACGTTAGAGGCAGCTTTTCGTAAAACACCTGAATTTGAAGCTTTGGAAGCAGCAGTGAAAGTTGTTAAAGAAGATGAAGAGGCATTAAATCTATTCAAAAATTTCCGTAAGGTTCAAATTGACCTACAGAAAAAGCAATTAGCTGGTGAAGATATTCTGGAAGATGAACTTGTATATGCGCAGAAAGCTGCACAGCTTGCACAGCAAAATACAAAAATTACTGCAATGCTTGAGGCAGAAATGAATTTAAGTAAGATCATCGAAGAGGTAAATCGAATTTTAATAAAACCTATTCAAACATTGTATGAAGAATTTTAATAGCCAAGTTCAGAGTCCTGAAAAAGCGTAGGCATAAAAGTACTATTAGTTGCACATATAACAAGTAAGAAGAAAACGTGTTTCCGCAAGTCGGAGCACGTTTTCAATTTATGGCTCACTATCATCGGAGGTTATACTATGCATGTCATCATCGAATGGACTTATAAAGCGAAAAAGGGTGCGGAAACTGTTTTGCGTTCAGAAGAAATGCCAGCAGCTCAAGCATTACTACTTGCAGAGGACATGGAGCGAACAGGGAGAGTAAAATCACTGCATTGTATCGATCGACAGGATACAAGTTGGTCTTTAAAGGAACTCAAGGCATATTTAAAGGAAATTGACACTGAGCCACACAATATTACAGTTTATTTTGATGGTGGTTTTGATCGTGCGACATATCAATCGGGGCTGGGCTGTGTGATTTATTATGAACAAAATGGCAAGCCATATCGATTAAGACAAAATTCTTTTTCGTCGGAGCTTAAATCTAACAATGAAGCAGAATATGCAGCACTTTATTTAGGATTAGTTGAGCTTGAGCTATTGAACGTTCATCATTTGCCCGTTTGTTTCACTGGTGATTCCCAAGTAGTGATCAATCAATTGAGTGGGGAATGGCCAGCGCTAGAAAAGAATTTATCTAGCTGGGCAGATAAAATCGATGCAAAGCTAGAGGAGCTTAGTATTCAGCCAGAGTACAAGCTGATAGCACGTAAAGAAAATTCTGAAGCCGACCGCCTTGCAACTCAGGCACTAAACGGTATCGATATTACAGGGTTAAAGGAAATTGTAAAGGAGTAGATACTGGAAACTCCAAAAGAGAACTACCAGTATTTTGAAATGCACACTCAATTGTTAGATGGTGTGTCTAACAATTGGGCGCAGTTCAGTGACAAGGTGGTTTTTTACTATTCTATAGCATTAATCCCTAATGAGAGACTAGTTAGCTCAGCGTTACTTTGATCATGATTAAATTCACCTTGGAAATAAATATTATCAAATTCAAAATTTGCATAATATACGATATCATCAGGATCTCCATATCTCTCATAAGAAGAAATTTGAATAGCTTGACCTATGACTTCCTCTAATGATTCTTTTGTAACATTTTTGAAATTTGACAGATAATAATGACTAACAGGTACCTCTTCCTCAGCTAAACAGAAAAAGTAATTATCATAAAAAGAACAAAGACCCCCCTCATAATAATCCTCGCCTTTTGGCAAGCCGGCTTTCCCCTTAGCGATCGGATATGTATCACCAAAAATAATGTCAGTTTTAAAGAAATCATGATTTAACAATTTTAGCAGTTTAGAATTTTGAATGATTGGTAACCCAGAATATAAGTTTGTTGTACTATTTTCACTAGTTATAGCATGGTCATGAAGTGTAAAATGCTCTAAAAAGTCTCCTGCTTGAATAGTAAAGGTATTTTTAGAGGTATCTACTGTTAACTCACTATTCTCATAGAGCCTATAGGATTGACCGCTAATAATGTTACTACCATCGTCTGCTACTTTAAGTAAATGGAGAACTTCTAAATTGCCTGAAGCACCAGCTTCAAAATCGATTATTAATGCAATATCTTTTTTGTCTTCGTCCTTGAAGATACCCTTAAAACGGAAATCTCCATGAATTGTCGTTTCATATTGTTGAGAATTCCATTGTTCCCAAGCTTCGCGTTTCTTATTATAATGACCGATAATATAACCGTAATTAGTACCGCTATAACTAATGAAGAGTTCTGGGACTTCATCTCCTTCAAAGTCAATCATTTCTACAAAAACTTCTTCACTTGGGATTGTTAAGTTTTTGTACCATGTACTATCTAAAGCTTGTTGCTTCCACTCTTCTGTCGTGTAGGGTAATTTGTCATTCTTTGTTGACTCGTTAGAAACATCAGGTTTTTCTGATGACTGATCCTCGCAAGCAAATAACGAAAAACTTAGAAACAATAGTGGAATTATCCATTTTTTCAACATAGTATCTCCTTACTTCTATAAAATTAGTAAATTCATCACCAAAAGTTGGGGACGAAACTTGTTAAAAAGGAACAGAAATCAACCCTATGCTATTGGTAATAGGCCAAATATTCCATTCTTTATTGCTAATTATAATAGATATTGACTAAAAAAACGGTTATTATCATAAATTCTCCATTTTTAATGAAACTTTTACCATACTGAAACTACTACTACTATGAACCTAATAATAAGGAGAGATTTTATGAACATGAAAAAAATTGCACCCGTAGCAATGACAGCATTATTATTTGGAAGTGTAGTAATACCAGTCGCTTCAGCAAATGAAAATTCAACAGACGCACAACAACAAGTACCACAAATCCAAATTGATCCTGTACACATCTTCAACAATACCTATGGAACGGTTGAAAAAGTGAATTCAAGTGAAAATATTACATACTTCACAGTACAAGATGGTGATCAAACAAACATTTTAGAAATCACAAAGGATACACTTGTTTTCGATAATACAGGTAAAAAAGTGGAACTTAAAAAAGGAGATAAAATAGTAGCTTATACATTCGCAAACAAGCCACAAAAATTAATTTATCCACCACAATTCAATCCTGATGTTGTCATTGTTGAAACTGAGGAAGCTGGATTTGTTGAAGTTGATTACTTCTTTGAAAACTTAACGAATACTTATGAAATGTTGAAGTTAACCATTGGCGAAAATACAGAGCTTATCAATTCAAAGGGAGAGAAAGTTGCAGCGAAAGACTTAATAGAGAAAAATTTAGTAGTTTTCTATACAGCTTCAACAAAAAGTATCCCAGCTCAGACAACTCCTTCGAAAATAATTGTTCTTGATGACGAGTCTGAAAATCCAACAGAAAATACTGTAGAAGCGGAAATAGCACAAATTATCGCGACAGATTACTATGAAGTAGATGGAACAAAAATGGTTCCGTTGCGTTTGATTGCCGAAAAGCTTGGCTATAAAGTAGAGTCAACAAGTAAAGGCGCGATTGTATCAAAAGGTAATCTATCTTACACAATTACACTTGGAGAGAAAATGTTTGGTTATAACAAAGCATTACGCCCACTTAATACAGCACCTGCTTTTCTAGAAGCATATAAAACATATGTACCAGTTGAATTTGTAGAGGAATATTTAAAATAATTTAGAGACCCATATTAAGGTGCCTACCTTTGTATGGGTTTTTTGCGCCTTAAAAATGCTGAATTCATTCACTTTCTTAACTGTTATTTTAAATAAATATTTGATTATATTCCCAAAGATAATCATTGCAGGAAACTTGTGAGAGCATTTATCGTCTTAATCAATGAAGATGGTTACTTTAATGGAAGAGAGGATTTTGTGTGGAAAGAAAATTAAGGTCTAAAAAAGCGAAACCTAAAAATAAAATAGTAAAAATAACTTTAATAGTAATCGTAATTTTACTATTAACCGTAACTAGTTATGGAGCTTATGCGTTTGTTAAATTTAAAAATGCCTATGATAGTTCAAAGGTCGATTTAAAAAGAGATGGAAATAAATCAGAGCTAAGGGAAGAGGATGTTTCATTTAAAAAAGATCCTATCTCCATTTTTTTATTAGGTGTTGAAGATTACTCTAGTGAAGCGGAAAATGGTCGAGCAGACACTCAAATGGTCATTACCTTGGAGCCGGATACATCTGAAATTAGCTTAATTACAGTGCCTAGGGATGCAAGAGTTAACATAGAAAATGCAGGGGAATATACAGGTGTACATAAAATCAATGCCGCTTATAATTATGGATCGATTACAGACTATGGGGCAATTAAACTTCAATTAGAGACAGTTGAAAAATTCCTTAATATACCGATAGATAACTTTATTGCGGTAAACTTTGATGGCTTTAGAGATATTGTCGATGCTTTAGGTGGAGTAACAGTAGATGTAAAAGAGGATTTTTGGGAAGATAATATTTACGATAAAAAACGGATAGATTTTCATAAAGGAGAGTCGCATTTAAACGGGGAAGAGGCACTTGCATTTGTAAGAATGAGATACAGACCTATAAATGCTTCATACTCTCGTGAAGAAAGACAAAGACAATTTTTGACTGCAACAATTGATCAAGCAAAATCGACGAATACAATATTTAAAATTGGTCAAATTGCAGATATTTTAGGAAAAAACGTAGAAACAGATTTAGACCTTGAAGAGATTTACGCACTTCAAAAGCAATATTTGAATGCTAAAAACATATCTACGAAAACGATAGAAATAAAAGGCGAAGATCAGTATATCGACAAAGTATCTTATTTTATTCCTGATATGGAAAGCTTGGAGAAAGTAAGCATGGAATTAAGAAAAATTCTTAAACTAAAAGAAGAAAGTTTCAAAACAAACGCGGCTATTGAAAGATAAAAGATAAGAATCCATTTTGATAAATTTTTCAAAATGGATTTTTTGTATCAATAAACGGAATGTTCTGTTATTAAGTGTAGCTTTGCTTAACGTGATAAAAATTTGTTAAACTATTGGTGCTGTAATTTTTGAGAGAAAAGAGCGAAGACAATGAAAATTATTCACATAGATCAAAAATATCCTGAGGATTGGATTCGCGTATTAAATCATATTGCGAATTTATTTTTTGAGGATTCCAAGTTAAAAGTAGAAGCTGAAGGAACAGATATGACAGTGTCATTTGAATATAACATTGGTGATGATTTTTCCATTTCTACAAAAGCTGTGCTTGAGGTAGATGGTAAGCGTTATACGAATGATTACCGTATTCAATACGAATCTGGGGCTGAAGGACGTGAGCTAAATATTCGTATGAAGCGTGCTTTGTCACACGTATTTTTAGATGTGCTAGAGCAACATACGGGCATGCAACAACAGTGGGGAATTTTAACGGGCGTACGTCCGACTAAGTTGTACCATAAATTTCGAATGGCCGGAAAAAGAGATGAAGAAATTGCTGATATCCTAATTCGTGATTTCCGTTTGTCAGAGGAAAAGGTAGCGCTACTAAAAGAAATAGTTGAACGTCAGTTAGTAACGATTCCTGATATAGATGAAATCGGTAAAGAAATAAGTATTTATATAGGCATTCCTTTTTGCCCGACTAAATGTGCTTATTGTACTTTCCCAGCGTATGCGATTGGCAGCAATCGCAAGCAAGGGCGAGTTGCAACATTTTTAGATGGATTGCATATCGAATTACGTGAAATGGGTAAATGGCTGAAGGACAATAATATGAAAATAACGTCCATTTATTGGGGTGGTGGTACACCGACATCAATCGAGGCGGATGAAATGGATGCATTGTATCAGACGATGTATGACTCCTTCCCAAATCCTGATACAATCCGTGAAGTAACTGTTGAAGCGGGCAGACCTGATACGATTACGCCTGAAAAACTAGAAGTGTTAAAAAAATGGGGCATTGACCGAATAAGTGTTAATCCACAATCTTACACAGATGAGACCCTTAAAGCAATTGGTCGCCATCATACGGTACAAGAAACAATTGATAAGTTCTGGTTAGCGCGTGAATCAGGCATGAATAATATTAATATGGATTTAATTATTGGTTTACCGAATGAAGGGATTGAAGAGTTCCAAAATTCATTAGATGAATCTGCAAAAATGCAGCCAGAATCGCTAACAGTACACACATTATCATTTAAACGTGCATCAGAAATGACACGTAATAAGGATAAGTACAAGGTAGCAGACCGTGATACTGTTGCAGAAATGATGCATATGGCGCAAGTATGGACGAAGGAAAATGAATATGTACCGTACTATTTATATCGTCAAAAAAATATTTTAGGTAATTTAGAAAATGTCGGCTACAGTAAAGCTGGAGAAGAAAGTATCTATAATATTGTCATCATGGAAGAAGTACAGACTATTCTAGGGATTGGCTGTGGAGCCTCCTCTAAATTTGTTCATCCTGAGACAGGAAAGATTACACAGTTCCATAATCCAAAAGATCCTGCTGCCTACATCATGACGTTTGAAGAGGCGATCGGTAAAAAAATTGAGTTTTTAGATGAATTATATAAGGCATAAACAAGATGGCAGTCTGATGTTTTTCAGGTTGCCTTTTTTTATTCCGATAAATCCATGAAACATCCCGATAAAGCTAAAAAGTATTCCGATAAAAGCTCAGGAATGTTTTTAGTCTGAATTATAATGATGATAAGCGTCTAACTAAAATGAGTGGAGGTATAACATGAAAGTCGTTATTAGTCCAGATTCCTATAAGGGAACTTTGTCGGCCATCGAGGTAGCTAGTGCCATGCAGGCAGGAGTATTGGACGTTGATCCATCGATTGAAACAGTCATTTTACCAGTTGCAGACGGTGGAGAAGGTACACTAGAAGCACTTGTTACTTCAACAGAAGGTCAATATTTTTCGCACCGTGTGCTTAATCCATTGGGAAGAGAAATTGAAGCGAGATACGGTGTGCTTGGTGATAATGAAACATGTGTTATTGAAATGGCTCAGGCATCTGGCATCATGCTGTTGCAGGATGACGAAAGAAATCCTGAGCTTGCATCGACGTATGGGACGGGGCAGCTAATCGAGGCGGCTCTTGATAAAGGGTTTAGAAAATTTATTGTCGGAATCGGCGGTAGTGCGACAAATGATGCTGGTATAGGCATGTTAAAGGCACTTGGATTGCAACTAAAAAAAGAAGATGGCACCTTAATTGCTGATGGAGTATCGGCACTATTAGATTTATCCTCAATTGATGACAGTCAGCTAGATTCTCGATTAGCTGAAGCAAAATTTATTATTGCCTGTGATGTTGATAATCCACTGATTGGAGAGCGAGGGGCAACAGCTATTTTTGGGCCTCAAAAAGGTGTTAAAGAGCATCAAATTGCTTATTTTGATAGCTGCTTAAAGCAGTTTGCGGACATTGTTGAAAAGCATGTTGGTATTCGATTACACGATTACAAAGGGGCAGGCGCTGCAGGTGGAATGGGAGGCGCGTTAATCGCCTTTTTAAACGGCAGTTTTCATGCAGGTATTGAGATTGTGATGAATGCAGTACAGTTAAAAAAGCATTTAGAAGGTGCCGAGTTTGTAATGACAGGTGAAGGAAAATCAGATCGCCAAACATTACATGGGAAAGCGCCATTAGGTGTGGCAAAGGCTGCAACATTAGCGAGTGTACACGCTGTGTTATTGTCGGGGGCGATAGATGAAAATGATAAACCTGCATTACTTGAACATTTCACTGTAGTTGAATCATTAGTAGATGAGGCTATTAGTGTTTCGCAGGCAATACAAGAGCCTTATTATTTTATTCGCATGAAAACTAAGAAAATGGTTGAGCATTATATACAAAATGGGTATAACTTTGATCCGTTGTAAGTTGATCTTGCGACTCAGCGAACGCCCCCAGCCCATCGGTAGCTCTCTTTTTTGTATAATAGAAAAGTAGAAAGGAAGTTAGAAATGAAAAAATTAATAGTAATGCTCCTTTGTATTTTTTTATTAGCAGGCTGTACGGAGGCGTCAAATACGAAGAAAGTATCCGTCACTGCGGGACATGAAATGCGCGTACATTTTATTGATGTAGGGCAAGGAGATTCGATTTTTATTGAATCGCCAAACGGCAAAACAATGCTTGTTGATGGAGGCGTTAAAGGAGCCGGTCAAAAGGTTGTTTCGTATTTGAAGGAACTCGGTGTGAACAAGCTTGATATAGTGGTCGCAACCCATCCTGATGCAGACCATATTGGTGGTTTAATTCCTGTGTTGAATTCGATAGATATTGGACAATTTTATGATTCAGGGAAGGTACATACATCTCAAACTTTTGAAGAGATGCTGACACTTATTGATACGAAGAATATTCCTTATAATGTTCCGAAAACCGGCGATCGTATTACATTTGATGATGATATAAATGTGAAGGTGTTAAACGCCAATGAAAATGCAACAGATAATAATGATGCTTCTATTGTTTTAAAACTTGCATATGGCAATGTATCATTTTTATTAACAGCTGACGCGGGGGTAGCGTTAGAAAAAGAGATGATGCAGGACGATGTGAAAGCAACGATCTTAAAGGCAGGTCATCATGGATCTAACACGAGTAGCTCTGCGGAGTTCATTCAGAAAGTACATCCTGAAGTGGCAATTTTAAGCTATGGAGAGGGCAATAAGTATGGTCATCCTCATGCTGAAGTAGTTGAGCGATTACAAGCAATTGGCAGTGAAATTTACGCAACTGCAGAAGCGGGAACTGTTATCGTATCAACAGATGGGGTAAACTATGAGGTGAATTCGAAAGAATGGTCTGGAACCATCGCCTCATCACCAACAGCACCACCAACTACGAGTGCAACTGTTGAAATTGTTAATAAAGATTTAATAGAAGAAATTGTAGACATTAAAAATAACGGTAATGAAGCAGTGTCCTTAAAAGATTGGCAGCTTATATCAATTGAAGGGCATCAAGTTTTTAACTTTCCCAATGTGACATTGCAACCAGGGAAAACGATGTATGTCACTAGTGGCTCAAATGCACGAGAAGGTCAAAACTATTTAAAATGGACAAAGAAACAGATTTGGCTGAATGATGGGGATGCTGCACAATTACGTAATGCGAAAGGGGATATTGTTAGTGAGCTCGACTAAATACACCTTAGACCGTATTGAAGATGGATATGCAGTTTTTTTGAAGTACCCAGAGGAAGAGGAGCAGCTAATCATTTTACAGTCTACTATGAATAAACCAGTGCAAGTAGGCGCTCGTGTGCTAATTGAAGAAATAGACGGCATCTACCAGATTGGAATTTTAAAAGAAGAAACGGAGCAGAAAAAGGCTGATATACAAAGCTTAATGGATAGATTGCGTAGAAAAAATCAATAGTAGAAGAGGCTAGGATTAGGCTCATCACTTAAAGTTAGGGATGGCATTTGTAAAAGCGTATGTCATGATTTTCATTGCAATTGGGACGACCCCAGGTGGAATGGACATCACCCCTACGTTATGGTGATGAGCCTAAATTTTTGCTGTTCAAATCGAAGCATGAAAAACTAAAAACGCTATGCTAAATATTTTGAATATATGCTAAAATAATTATACTAATAGGAAGCTAGGAGCTGACACAATGTCAATTAACACAATTATTTTTGATTTAGATGATACGCTATTATGGGATAAAAAATCCGTTAAAACAGCATTTGAAAAAACATGTGAATACGCAGCAACACTACATAATGTGAATCCGGCTGAGCTTGAGGACGCTGTGCGTAAAGAAGCACGTGCACTTTACGAAGGCTATGAAACATATGATTACACGGTGTTAATCGGCATTAACCCATTTGAAGGACTTTGGGGAACATTCGATGATCCAACAGATTCTTTCCAGAAAATGAAAAACATCGTACCAGGCTATCGTACAGAAGCATGGACAAAAGGCTTATTGGCTCTTGGCATGGATGATACACAACTAGGGGCGGAGCTAGGGGAGCGCTTTGTGGCAGAGCGTAATGTGTCTCCATTCTTATATGAAGATACTTTTGATGTGCTAGATAAGCTGAAAGGAAAGTATCAACTCGTATTACTGACAAATGGAGCACCAAGTTTACAAAATTTAAAGCTTGAAATAACACCAGAAATCGCCCCATATTTTGACCATATCATTATCTCTGGGGACTTTGGCAAAGGGAAACCAGATGCCTCTATTTTCGAACATGTAATGGAGAAGGTAAGTATTACAGCAGACGATGCGATCATGGTTGGAGATAATTTAAATACTGATATTTTAGGCTCATCCCGTGTTGGTATGCGCAACGTTTGGATTAATCGTGAAAACAATGCGCCAAATGGCGTTGTTACACCAACATATGAAGTTGATTCTTTAACTGCATTATTAGAACTTATAAATAAGCTATAAGCTAAAATGTACTGATTTGGGTGTATTCATAAACAAGGGTTGATTTTCACTCCGAGTTGACGCTTTCTGCAGTGCTTTTAGCGCAAGCTCATCCCGCAGAACTCTCCAAGCAAATAGAAAAAGCGTATTTTGAAAAAAGATTGATCAAAATACGCTTTTTCTATATACACTTGAATAAGTGAGTAATATCTCAAAATTCCTACTGAATGTCAACTTCTTATCTCTTACTTAATTATTCACATAAAAACAAACATGATTTCTCAAATCTGTTAACATCACTTGATACGAAATACCAGTGATCATCTATTTTTTTGTAATCACTATAATAATCAAACTCTTTAGCAGTCGGAAATTTACCTGTGGATGAAAAAATAAATCCTTCCTGTAAACCCTGCATATCCATAAAGGGGGGTTCAGCTGATTGGAAATAGACAAAAAAATGATCTTTCGAATGCATACCTACTCTGATCGTCTCAGATTTAACCGCATCAATATATTGCGGGGGAGTGTAATACGAGTAAAAACCTTTAGCTCCGTATCTATTTGCTTCTTTTTTTATTTCCCCATTGACTAACATACTAATGATTTCATCTCTATCATCTTTATAAAAATAAAAATTCACTTCTGTTCTAATCAATGGTGGCACTACAAGTACTATGAGTAGTGTTATTAATTGAATAATAATTGGAACCCATTTTTTTTGGAATGAATAAATGAGTGAATAAATAAAGATGACTGTAAATGACCCATATGTTATTAATGCTAACTTAGAAGATTCATTCCCGATAAGCTTAAATACTGTATAAAACAATAATAAAATACTACTTCCTATTGCAAAGTAGATTATATTTTTTTTCATAATTGCTACTCTCCTAAAACGATATAAAACTTTTAAAAGCAACCAATGGTTTCAAAATCATTGCTTCGAAATATTTTTTTATTTTAACATATCCGATTTTCCCTAACAATTCGCACAGATAAACCCCATGTTGTTGTTGCTGTCGTTTCGCTTTCGCACAGTCAAAACCATGTTGCTGTCGCTTCGCTTTCGCACAGTCAAAACCATGTTGCTGTCGCTTCGCTTTCGCTGCCCGCCGTATGTCCCCAGGAAAGCACTCAGTCGGAACGGACATCAACCTAACGTTATTGTGAAGTACCAAAAAAATAAGAAGAGGCTGGGACATAAGTATGTTTTTACGACAAATTTAAAAAATTCCACATCGGAAAAGCGTGAGAAATCAACGTTTCTAAAATTGATTTCTCACGCTTTTTAAGGTTTTGACCAGTTATGTCCCGGCCTCTATCAATTAATCTATTATAGGTTAATCGCTCTTACTTCATCAATATTTTCAAGCTGTGCAACGAATGTTAGATCTTCTTCTGATACAGCATTATCGACTGTTAACATCATGACAGCTGTTCCACCAACTTGTGCACGACCAACTTGCATTGTTGCGATGTTCACATCTTTTTCTGCTAGCTTCGTTGCTACGCGGCCGATTGCACCTGGTTTGTCTGTGTTTTTAATGTAAAGAAGGTGACCTTGTGGAATAACGTCAACAACATAGTCTTCTACTTTAACAATACGTGCACCTAAACCATTTAATAATGTACCAGCAACTGTATGTGTTTCGTTAACTGTTTTAATTTCAATCGTAATTAAGCTAGTGAAGCCTTTAGCAGTTGTTGTTTTATGCTCATTTATTTTCATGCCGATACGTTCAGATAGGTAACGGGCATTTACGTCATTAACATGATTACCGTGATTTTTAGATAATAAGCCTTTTAACGCGTTTGATGTTAATGGACGAACATCATAATTTGCAACTTCACCAGCATAAGATAAGTTGATTTCTTTCACAGGCTCAGTTGTTAGTTGAGATAAGAATGAACCAAGTTTTTCAGCTAATTCAAAGAAAGGCTCCACTTGTGCAAGCAACTCTTTTGGAATAGATGGCATGTTCACTGGGTTAGTTACAGTACCTGTTTTATAGAATTTAATGATGTCGTTTGAAACGTCAACCGCTACTGATTCTTGTGCTTCAATTGTAGATGCACCTAAGTGAGGTGTTGCAATTACTTCTGGTAAAGTAAGTAGCTTGTGATCTGTTGCTGGCTCAGTTACGAATACGTCAAGAGCAGCACCAGCTACTTTTCCTTCAACGATTGCATCATATAAATCATCCTCATTGATAATACCGCCACGTGCACAGTTAATGATACGCACGCCATTTTTCATCATAGCGAATTTTTCTTTGTTAATTAGGTTGCGTGTCTCAGGAAGAAGTGGTGTGTGTACTGTAATGAAATCTGCAGCTGCACAAATTTCTTCAACTGTTGATTTTGTTACCCCTAATTCTTTAGCACGTTCATCTGTTAGGAATGGATCGTATGCCATAACGTTCATGCGTTGACCTTTTGCACGATATGCAACTTCAACACCGATACGACCGAAGCCTACAACACCTAAAGTTTTATTTTTAAGCTCAACCCCAACATAAGATTTACGATCCCATTTACCATTTTTAAGTGTATTGAATGCTTGTGGGATGTGACGAGCAAGTGAAGTCATCATGGCAATAGTGTGCTCAGCAGCAGAGTTAGTGTTACCGTCTGGTGCATTTACAACGATAATCCCATGTTCAGTTGCAGCAGTTAGATCGATGTTGTCTACACCTACTCCAGCACGTCCGATAAGTTTTAAGTTTTTAGCCGCTTCAATTACTTCACGTGTTACCGTTGTTTGAGAACGTACTAGTAAAACATCTACATCTGCAATTTTTGCGATTAATTCTTCTGGTGCAAGACCAGTATCAACAATGATATTTAAGTCTAGGTCTTGTTCTTGTCGTAGTGGGAAAATACCATCTTCACTTAGTGGGTCAGCGATAAATACGTTAATTGCCTTTGTTGCAGTAGTCATTTGTAATGTAGTCATTTGTAATTAGCTCCTTTTAATTAAAAAATGTTAGTGTTCTTTATAGACAAAACAGTCTGAATTTTACGGAGATAGTACATCTTATACTATACAAATCTCCTTTGTAGAAATGAACAATAAAAAAGCCCTCCGCGCCTTACAAACACAAATATTGTGTTGTAAGGGGCGAAAGGCATAATAAACATTGGTTCGCGGTACCACCCTTAATCACTGCTTAAAAAATTTCTAGCAGTCTTAGCTATATGCGTAACGTGCATGTGACGGATAAGCTTACTTTGGAGATGTTCGGCTTATCTATTCAGGAGTGGAACTATTATCGTAGAAATCACTGATTTACACCAACCATCAGCTCTCTTTGGATTTTCTAGCGACTAGCGTGTCTCCGTCGTTATATTTTCGTGTGATTTAATTGTTAACATCATAATCCTTATTGTTCACCTTTGTCAACATTATTTCTGAAAAAGATTAAAATTCATGACTCCAGATGTCTGAAATACAACCAAATACGAACGTTTATTCATTGAACATAATTAATTGTTCGTGTTTCAAGAGAGGACAATGAAAGCGCTACCGATATATGTTAAGTCAGATTACATGCACGTTTAACAAATATTTGAGGTCGAAAATTATACGATGGAAACTTTCTTTGTTTAGTGGAGGAAAGCGAACATTTTTTTCTTGTCACAATTTTGTCGAAATTACGATGTGTAGAAGGTAAACCGTCAATTAGAGAAGAATGTAAGTAAGGAAGATTGATTTTTAGGGGGTGTAGAATGATGTATGATGTAGCAATTGTCGGTGCAGGATTGGCAGGGTTAGTAGCTGCCTGTGAGTTAGCGGATGCAAAGAAAAAAATTCTATTAGTAGATCAAGAACCTGAAAATTCAATGGGGGGACAGGCATTTTGGTCCTTTGGGGGTATTTTTTTAGTGAATTCACCCGAGCAAAGAAGGCTTGGTATTAAAGATAGTAAAGAGCTTGCGTGGCAGGATTGGCAAGGAACGGCTGGCTTCGATCGCTTGGAGGATGAAGATTCGTGGGCATACAAATGGGCTAGAGCTTATGTAGATTTTGCAGCTGGTGAAAAATATAGCTGGTTAAAGTCTATGGGAATTAAGTTTTTTCCAGTCGTCGGTTGGGCAGAACGAGGGGGATCCTTAGCAGGCGGCCACGGTAATTCAGTACCTAGATTCCATATCGTTTGGGGAACCGGACCAGGTATTGTAAAGCCTTTTGTTGAAAAAGTGAAAAAGGCCATAAAGAATGGTTTTATAGATTTTAAACCAAGACATCGTGTAGATGAATTTATGCAACAAGATGGAAGGATAACGGGGATTAGTGGAACAGTTTTGGCGCAAAGCTATGCAAACCGTGGTGAAAAAAGCTCTAGATTGGGCATAGGTGAATTTTCTTATGAAGCTGGAGCGGTTATTGTGGCCAGCGGTGGAATAGGTGCAAATTTTGATTTAGTTAGAAAAAGTTGGCCAACACGACTTGGAACACCACCGAAAAATATGGTCTGTGGTGTACCTGCTTATGTAGACGGTAGAATGTTAGAAATTACGGAGCATGCCGGTGGACGTATCGTTAATCGAGACCGCATGTGGCATTATACAGAAGGCTTGAAAAATTGGGACCCTATTTGGCCCAATCACGGTATTCGAATTTTGCCGGGCCCTTCATCATTATGGTTTGATGCAGAGGGCAATCGATTTAAAGCACCTAATTTTCCTGGTTTTGATACGTTAAGTACATTAGAAGCCATTCAAAAAACTGGCTATGATTACTCATGGTTTATTTTAACGGAAAAAATTATTGAAAAAGAATTTGCCTTATCGGGCTCTGAGCAAAATCCTGATTTAACAAATAAAAGTATTATGGATGTTCTGAAACGTGTTTTGCCAGGGCCACCTGCTCCCATTCAAGCATTTAAAAATTATGGTGAAGATTTTGTTATTGCTAATGATTTAAAGGAATTAGTTGATGGAATGAACAAATTGGCTGGCAATGACCTTCTCGATTTTATCAAAATAAAAGAGCAAATTTTAGCAAGGGATCGTGAAATGGACAATAAATTTTCAAAGGACTTACAGGTTAATGCTATTCATGGCGCAAGAAACTATGTAGGTGATAAATTTGTGCGCGTTGCGAAGCCCCATAAAATATTAGATCCTAACAATTGGCCACTTATTGCGGTTCGCTTAAATATTTTAACGCGTAAAACATTAGGGGGCTTACAGACGAATTTGAATGGTGCTGTGTTAGATGCGGATGGTCAGCCTGTACCAGGTTTATTTGCAGCTGGAGAAGTTAGTGGTTTTGGTGGCGGCGGTGTACATGGATACCGTGCATTAGAGGGGACGTTTGTTGGAGGTTGTTTATTTAGTGGTCGTCAGGTAGGGCGTTACTTAGCAAAAGGAGAATGAAGGAAATTTAAGTGTGGAAAATCGCTCGGGTATGTCGATTAAGTTTATTCCTTTACAGACAATGAATAAATCCTCAAAAATATGAAAGAGCATCACCACAAAATGGATGATGCTCTTTTTTCTTATAAAGAAGAATTTTGAACTTGAGCGATTTTAGCGATTTGTTCCTCAATTTGCTCTTTTGTCCAACCATTCTCTTCAACGAAGAAGTTACGTTTTGCGCGGCGGCATTCGTCTGAACAGCTACGCATATAAAAGGCCTCATGCTTTTCCTCGCAAAGCATTAATTTATGGCATTCAGGATTTGCACAGTTTGTATAACGTTCTGTCGGTTCACCAGTAAAGAAATCCTTACCGACAATCACATGCTCAACCTGATTAATGGGTACACTGCGACGACGATCAAAGACGAACATTTGCCCATCCCATAGTTGGCCTTTTACTTCAGGATCTTTAGCATACGTGGCAATACCACCATGTAATTGGCCAACACTTTCTCCATAGCCTTCACGTTTTAACCAGCCAGAGAATTTTTCGCAGCGGATACCACCTGTGCAGTAAGTTAAAACTTTCTTGTCAGCAAAATCTTCTTTGTGGGCCTCCATCCAAGCTGGTAAGTCACGGAAGTTTTCTATATCTGGACGAATAGCGCCACGGAAATGTCCAAGGTCATATTCATAATCATTGCGTGCATCAATAACTACCGTATTATCTTCCTGCATACGTTCCATAAATTCCTTTGGTGATAAATAATCGCCTGTTATTTCTAAAGGATTAATATCGTCTTCTAAACCAAGGTGCACAATTTCTCGACGTGGGCGAACATGCATTTTTTTAAAGGTATCCTCTTCAGCTTCATCAATTTTCCACATAATGTCGCTAAAACGAGGATCTGCCTTCATATGATTCATGTAAGCATCAGTTTGCTCGACTGTACCTGAAACGGTTCCGTTAATGCCTTCATAGCCAACTAAAATACGACCAAGAAGCCCGATATCTTTACAAAGTGCTAAATGTTCCTCTGCGAATGCCACAGGGTCTTCAATAGCTATATATTTATAATAAAGTAATACACGATAGTCTTTCTGTGTCACAATTATTAACCACCTTTAAATCAATATTCGTCATTAAATATAGCATAACAAGTGCAATTTTGCGTAGGATAGAAGGAGTTTTCTAAAAAAACACGAATAGTACATAGTGAATGACTATTCATATTTGGGGGTGTTGGGATGGAATTTTCAACGATTACATTAGAGAAATTAGAACGCCGTGCAACATTAACATTAAATCGTCCACATGCCATGAATGCTATGGACGACGTGATGATGCGCGAACTAGCAGAATGCTTTGAGGCACTACAGCAAGAACAAGAAATACAAATTCTCGTTATTCGCGGAGAAGGAAAAGTCTTTTCAGCAGGTGGCGATATTAAAGCGATGCTAGATCCAGATAAGCCACTTAATATTAATGAGGCAATGGTTTACTTAACACGTATTGTCAAAGCATATTACCAGCTACCGATGATTGTCATTGCAGCGGTTCATGGAGCATCAGCTGGATTAGGCTTTAGTCTAGCGCTAGGGGCAGACATAGTGGTGGCATGTGAAAATAGTAAGCTTGCTATGAACTTCATCGGCATAGGGCTGATCCCTGATGGTGGTGGCCATTTCTTTATGAAGGAACGTGTGGGTACAGTCAAAGCTAAACAAATGATTTGGGAAGGAAAGGTGCTAACTGCATCGGAAGCACATGATGAAGGGTTAATTGACTACGTTGCACCAGATGGGACTGTTTTTGCGATTACTGACCAACTAGTAGGAAAAATGCTTGCTTCTCCAATTGCATCGATGATTACGACTAAAAAAATTCTACATGCTCAAAATTTACCGCAACTAGAGAGTATTTTATCTATGGAAGCAGCGGGGCAAGAAGCGATGCGTAAAACGACGGATCATTTAGAGGGAATTCATGCATTTGTAGAGAAAAGAGCACCTGCTTTTGTAGGAAAATAGATTTAACTTCTTTCATTGGGTGTCCAAACACCCGCCACGTCCTGTGGCAATGACTGAGTGACCAACATCATGTTGCTACCGCTACGATTTTGCGCAAAAAACATCTGTTGGCCTAAAAGGCGCGTAGTAAATTGTACTACGTGCCTTTTACTAGCCATTTTTAGACATGAAATAAGATTAATTTACCCGAAGAGTTAACAAGACGATGAGTTTTGTTGGCAACACCTTTTTCTTCGATCTGCTGTAAACCGCTGATTTTTGCAGCCTCATCGTTTTCGAATGTCCAAGTTTCATCAAATAATGTTTCCCCAGTTTTTTCAAAAGCCGTAAAGCGATAATTCTCCATACAAACCCCACCCTTTACTTAAATATATATCTATTATACATAGAAGATTTATAAACTTCACGGTAAAACTAGCGAATATTTCGATAAATTATGAAAGTTGTGGAAAGTTTAAGGCAATACTATTAATGAATATTTGTTGAATACATTTCTCATCTAGTGGGAATTATGATAAAATAGAACAAATATTCGGTTCCGGCGTGATTCACGAATGTCTCATTATAAAAATGAGATACGTAAAAATTGATAAATTATAAAATCGGCGATTCCGATGTACTCAATAATTTACTGCGTTGCGAGTGAAAAAGAATGAAGTTAAGGTATAGATTATTTAATACTTGAGGTGGTTGGATGTCAGCAATTCGTTTTTTCCATATGGCGGATTTACATTTAGATAGTCCATTTAAGGGCTTATTTGGTTTACCCGAGCAAAATTTCAAAAAGATTCGAACAAGTACTTTCGAAGCTTTTGATAAAATTATTCAGAAAGCTATTCAGGAGAAACCTGATTTCTTACTGATTGTCGGTGATATATATGATGGTGAAAATCGAAGTTTACAAGCACAAAGACGATTTCAAGAGGCTATGGAAAAACTCTTTCAGCATAATATCCCTGTCATTTTAAGTTATGGGAATCATGATCACTTAAATGGTGCTTGGACGCGTTTTGCTTTACCGAGCAATGTCTATGAGTTACCAGCTGAAACTAGTGTTGTGCAATTAAACATACGTGGTCAACAAGTCAATATTTATGGCTTCAGCTATAGTGACCGTCATATAACGAAATCAATGATTGATAGTTATCCTGTTGCACAGGACCAGCATGTTATTCATATTGGTATGCTTCACGGTAGTGAGGCTAGCGATACTTCACATGCTGTTTACGCTCCTTTCACAAAAGATCAACTGCTTGAAAAAAACTATCATTACTGGGCTTTAGGACATATTCATAAACGACAATTTTTACATCAAAATCCACCGATTGTTTATCCAGGCAATATTCAAAGCCGACATCGGAAAGAGCAAGGGATAAAGGGTTTCTATGACGTAACTTTGTCACAATCCTCTACAGATTTGGAATTTGTACCGACATCTGCTGTTGTTTATAACACGGTAGAGGTTGATTGTGCGAATGTGTTTCATGCAAATGAACTACTTAAAAAATGTGAAGAAGTTTTGATGCTTAATCGTCAAGAATTTGGGGCGTCTGTTGTTGAACTTCATTTGAAAAATATAGATGAACAATCACAATCTTTATTTGAACATGCTACAGTTGACGCATGGCTAGAAACTATTCGAGAAGCCGAGGATGGAATTGAACCGATGTGCTGGGTGCAAAAGCTCGTGTTACATCAAGCGTCCATATTGTATGAACATACTGCTGCGACTGAATCCGTGATGAATTTAATGGAGGAATGGGATATTTCTGAATGGAAGGATATTTTAAAGGAACTATACCAACATGCTGGCGGTGCAAGGCTGATTGAACCTTTAACAGAGCAAGACATTAAAAATTTAATGCACGACGCACAAGAATTATTAGCAGAAGAAATTCAAAGGGCGTGATTAACATGCTAACGATACAAAAAATCCAAATTTATGGCTTTGGAAAGCATGAAAATATCACCATTACTTTACGCGAAGGGGTTACCATTTTTTATGGTATGAATGAAGCGGGGAAAACGACCATTCAACAGTTTATTTTACAAATGCTTTTTGGATTTCCTACGAGGCAACAGGCACAACGTAAATATGAGCCGAAAGCATCGACTAAATTCGGTGGTCAGCTGACGATTTGGCATCCAACGTATGGGCAATGCACGATCGAACGTATGAAAGGAAAGGCAGCTGGAGATGTTACGGTCTATTTAGAAGACGGAACAATGGGGCATGAGGAGCTTTTAGCAAAGCTATTATATGGTTATTCAAAAGCCTCCTTTGAGTCTATTTTCTCCTTTTCATTACACGAGCTACAGGGCATTGAAAAAATGTCAGAGGAGGAGCTAACACATTTGTTACTTGCCTCTGGAACAACTGGGATACAACAACTATCAACTCTAGAAAAGAAATTGGACAAAGATGCTAGTGAGCTTTTTAAAAAAGCAGGCAAAGTGCCACTCATTAATCAAAAATTGGAGCATTTAAAAAAGCTAGAACGTACGATTAAACAAGAGCAAGGTAATATTCAGACTTTTGAGGATAAATTATTACAATTACAGCAGCTCGATTTAAGGCTAGAGGGCTTATATAGTCAACAAAAAACAGAGCAGCAAAATTGGGAGCAACTCACAATTTTGAGGCAGGCTATGCCACTTCTAAAGCAGCAAAAGTCTTTCGAACAGACGCAAAAAAGCTATGAACATGTGCAGTTTCCTCCAGAAGGGATCCGACGCTATGAGCAATTAAAGGATCGACTTATGCATGAAACACTGCAAATGGAGCAGCTGAAGGATCAGTATCAGGGACTGCAACGTAAGCTACAATTAACAGTGGACGAGCAAGTTATTACTGAGATGTCTCGTCTTGTGAACAAGGAAGCAACATGGAATCAGTTAGTTGTAAAGGAACAGAACTTAATGGATGAGCTGTATTTAATCGAGCAAGAAATAGAAGCTCAGTTCCGTTTATTAGGTGTTCAGGAAAAAACAGCGCAAGATATTTTGCTTGAAGAAACCGTATCATTACAGCAAGAGGAACAATTTCAACAACAGTTAAGCCTATTGGAAGAAGCAGAAGAAGAGCTGAAATTTCATTTGCGTTCGTTAGAGCAACTACATGCAGAATTAGATACAATTGCTCAACTGCAACAACAGCTTCACCAGGAGTCATTAACTACGGAGGAAGAACATATTTTAGCACAGTGGCCACAGCGTAAGCGAAAGCTTGAACAATTGCGTTATGGAAGGTCACAACGCTCGAAACAACAACAACCAAGTATTTTTATATTTATTGTATTAGCTATAAGTATACTGTCGTGTATCTATGGTGTTATGGAAAAAAATATGGCTGTTATCGTTGTAGGAGCGGTTATGTCACTCATCATTATTTTATATTTAAAATTTGCTAGACAAGCTCATGAAGCGCCGAGTAAACAACAGAGTCAGCAAATGCGTGAGTTAGAGCAGGAGGAAAATATTGCTCAGACTATCCTGCTAAAAAAACAAAAATTTGAGGATCGATTGTTGCATGCAAATGAGCAACAGCAAGAAAAAGAACGTCAATATGTGAAACTTGAATATAAAATTCAACGGGCTGAGCATGTAAGTGAAGAGGCTACTCAGTTGCTCCACCATTTTTTAGGGCGCTATCGGTTAGAGGGAAATATACCGAAAACATTATTACCAGAACTGTTTATGCGCATTCGTGGTGCTCAAGAGTTGGCAGCAAAAAAGAAGAGTACATTTACGCTTTTACAAACGATACAAGCGGAGAAAAACGAGTTACTAGAACAGATACAGCGAGTCTTAAAGACAGAATATAGTGAGCAAGAAATCTTTATGCATTTACGTACTACATTTCTTACTTTACAGCAGAAGCAACAAATATCCCAACAAGCAAAAGAGCAGTTGACTAGTCTGCAGACTAAAATGCAAGGAGTGCAATCACATATAGACAGCTATGAGTCTGAAATTACTCAGTTATTTAATGCTGCGAATGTACAAACAGAGAAGGGCTATTATGAAACACATGAACAATTTGAGCAACAACAACAAATAAAAACAGAACTTCAAGCCATTCAGAGTCAGCTAGCCTCGCTAAATGTAGACAACAAGCAGTCACTGCTAGAAGAGGAACAGCTAAATGAAAAACTGCTTACTTTAGAAGAAGAACGAGGAACAATGCAGGTAGCGATCGATCATTGCTTAGAACAACGTGCGACACTGCAAATCCAAAAGGAGAATCTTCTAAATGACGAGAAATATGGCCAGTTGCTTCAACAGTTTGAAGAAGAGAAATCAGTGTTGCAACAGCTGATAGGACAATGGGCTTCAAAAAAAGCATTGGCTACTGCGATCCATGAAACATTGTTCAGCCTAAGAGAAGAAAAACTACCTCATGTTTTGACAGAAGTTAATGCAATATTTAATACGTTTACAGGTGGGCGTTACGATAAGCTTTTAATAAACGATGAAGGCTATTTTGTTGCACAGGATGTTTCTGGATTACGTTATCAAATGGCAGAATTATCACAGGCTACAAAGGAGCAAGCTTATATTTCGTTGCGTATGGCACTAGCAAAAACGCTAACAACCTCTGCTCCATTTCCATTTATTATGGACGATCCTTTTGTCCATTTTGATCGAAACCGTACAGACAAAATGGTACAATTAATGAAAGAAGTAGGATATGAACGTCAAATTTTATATTTTACTTGCCATGACGCGATGCTCGAGCATTGGCAGAAAGACCAAATTGTCGATGTAGGAGCACTAGCAAATGAAAGGGGAGTGGCGTCAACATGAAGGGTATTACGACGCTCCAGGTTGGAGAAACAGTCGATCAATTTTTATTAATTAAACAGGCGACAAAAGGGGTTACCACAGTCGGAAAGCCATTTATGTCACTGTTATTACAAGATAAAAGTGGAGATATTGAAGCAAAGCTATGGGATACAAATGAAGATCATGAAAAAATGTATCACGCTGAAGCAATTGTCCGTGTAGGTGGAGAAATTCATGACTATCGTGGCAAAAATCAATTACGTATCAAGGCAATCCGTGTTGCAAAACCAGAGGAGGGAATTGCTATTAATGATTTAGTTCCTTCCTCGGCAACTCCAAAAGAAGAACTATATGAAGAATTGACGCAATTTTTCTTTGATATTAAAAATCCGAATATATCACGAATTACACGTACAGCTATTAAAAAACATCAGGATGCTATTTTAGTCTATCCAGCTGCTACGAAAAATCATCATGATTATGCATCTGGTCTATTAGATCATATGGTGTCCATGTTGAGACTAGGAAAAGCAATTGCTGATTTATATCCTACGTTAAATCGAGATTTGTTATATGCAGGGATTATTCTACATGATATTGGTAAAGTAGTTGAATTATCAGGACCTGTTGCAACAATGTATACGGTTGAAGGGAATTTACTTGGTCATATTACTATTATGGTCAATGAAATCGCCAAGATTGCTAGTGAACTAGAAATCGAGGGCGAGGAAGTCATGCTATTGCAACATATGGTACTATCTCACCACGGTAAAGAAGAATGGGGTAGCCCGAAAAAACCGATGATTCAAGAAGCGGAAATCTTACATTATATTGATAATATTGATGCGAAGATGAACATGCTAACAAGAGCATTAGGCAAAACAGCGCCAGGCGAATTTACGGAAAGACTATTTCCACTTGATAATCGATCGTTTTATAAACCGACTATATAGTAAATTCAAAGGTTGGGGATTACATTTTTCTTCATTTAGCAGACATTTTTGTATAAAAAGGGTTACGCCTGTATCGGCGTAACCCTTTTTCATATAGTAAAGTAACAACTAGTAAGATTATTTTTCAGAATCTTTTTCTTTGTCGTCTTTACTTTCTTTTTGAGCTTTTTCTTCAGCTTTTTTAGCTGCTTCTTCAGCAGCTTTAGCTTGCTCCTCACTTGTTGTTGTAAGAGCTTCAATAGCAGGTTCTAATTCTTTATCAGATGTTTTTACATCAGCATCTTTTGCCATTTTTGCAACGATATCTTTAAGAATTTGTTGATCTTCACCTGTTTGCTTTAATTTAGCTAGCATTTGTGTACGGATGTTTTTCTCTTCATCTTTGAATGAACCAACACCTTTTACATCACGCTTTTCCGTAACTTCAATAATATGGAAACCAAAGCTTGATTGAACTGGTTCACTTAATGTTTTTAAAGGAAGGGCATAAGCCGCGTCATTAAATTCATCTACCATTGCACCAACAGAGAACCAACCTAGCTCTCCGCCATTTTGAGCAGAGGTAGTATCAGTTGAGTATTCTTTTGCTACATCCGCAAAAGAAGCGCCACCTTTAATTTTAGCAATGACTTCTTTAGCTGTCTTCTCATCTGCTACTAAAATATGGCGAGCATTTAACTCAGTTTTCATTTGCTCATAATGTTTTTTTACATCTGCTTCTTTAAACGCTTTTTCTTGTAAAGCCTTTTCTGAAAGAAGTTCAATACGTAAAGCATCTTTATAGCCTTCCTCAGTTAAGCCACTTGCAGCCAGTGCATCGGCGAAGCTATCACCGAATTGTGAAGCAGTTGCGTCATAGGCCTCTTTGATTTCTTTATCTGATACTTTGTATTTATCAGCTAATACTTTTTCAGTCATCATTTGTTGAATTATATGAGATCCTGCTAAAGTTTTTGATGTTTTGTTAAAGTCAGCAACTGTAATGTCACCTACTTTTGAAGTTGCGATTGTTTTGTTGTCGTCTCCGCTACAAGCACCAAGTGCTAATACTGAAGCAGCTAATGTTAAAGATAAAACTGTCTTTTTCATAGTGGATATTCTCTCCTTATATGGTTTCGTCCCATTTTTTACTATAACATAAACGATTTAAAAACAAAATGGTTCCCCTTGAGTATAGCCTATATTTCATATTTGCAAGCGCATAGGATATAGAAAAGAAAGGGGGTGAAGTTATGGGCAGCGGAGGATACGGTGGTGGCGGCGGCTACGGCTCAGGCTCAGGCTTTGCTTTATTAGTTGTGTTATTTATTTTATTAATTATTGTTGGTGCAGCGTTCCTATACTAATTAATATAAATAACGAAAAGCTAAGGGTTTAATTTCCTTAGCTTTTTTTAACAATGTAAAGGCATTCGCGCAGTCCGCTTGAAGTCACGTTCCATTAAATATAATTGATCAGATCGCGCGGTCACATAAGGCGTTCGATTTACCTCTGAACGTTGACTGGCGCGGATCACTTTTCTTTTTAACTATACTGCATATAAAACTTCAATATAAAATGAGACAAGTAAAATTGTAATAAGTATATTTATAGTTCGGAATACTTTTGGTTGGTTTTCTTCGGGAATTTCACGTCGCATGCACAGCGCATAAGTCATGCGGTTTATTTGAAATAAATAGAATACCGAGAATAGAACTACAATCATTAACAGCAAGTCTATTCCTCCCCTCTTTCAATAGTAATAGCATAACAAAAAACGTTAATAAAACACAAGTACAAGCAATTTAGTGAATAGTAGGTGGCACTAAAATTTCATAGCCTTTAGGCGTCTCCTCAATCTGGGAGTCTTTAGGTGAATTCAATAAATATTTTACATATAGAATATCTATTACACATAGACTACAGTGGTAAGCTAAAAGTAATGTACCATAATGAGTATACGCAGGGAATAGTAGTGTACCCAATAAAATGCTTGTATTTAGTACAATAAATGGTGAAAGTAAAGCTAAAATATATCGGTTTTTCGATAAAGGTTCACGGATACGCATGTGAAGAACAGGAATAACATAAAATTGGGTACGCACACGCAATTTTAATTGCTGACGTAAATCATATAATGCTAGAAAGTGTAAGCATTTATGAATTGGGTAAATTGCAAATATAGCAATAACAAAAAGCCAAAACAAACGATCTGTATAGTGCTCATCATTAAATAAATTAAATGTCACATAGGAAAGCGAAAAGACAGTAAAAAAAACAAGTACAGACATGATCATAATACGCGTTGTTCCGTAATGATGTTCCAGATTTAATATTTTCCAACAATGCATGATTATCAACTCCGTAATATGAATGGTCTATTTAATTTAAATTGATTTATATTAGAATGCAAGAAAAAGGAGGTATCTCAGAAATATTTCTGAAATACCTCTTTAATTATAAGCTTTTACGGCCATTAGGTTTAGATTACGAACAACTAACGCTAAAAGCCTAGTAGTTTCACTTTTATCCTTTTACAGTTGAACGTTCTTCGATCGTGTCAAAGGATTCACGGAAGTGCTGGAAAGAACGCTCAAAAATGTCGATGAAGTCCTCTCCATATATATTGCGAATAACAGCCATAACATCTAAAAATTCTGGGAAACGACCGTATAAGTCTTTTAAAGCTAATGAACCTTCTAACACAGAATGATAAGTATTATGATAATTGCTATTCATTTCAACAATAAGTTCTGTACCTGCTTCTGTTAACTCAACATACGTATTACGCTTGTCGTCATCACGCTTTGAAAACTTAAGGAATCCACGCTCTTCTAATTTTTTTGAAAAATTAAATGCAGTGGAAACGTGCATTACTCCAAATTTCGCCACATCAGAAATTGAAGCCCCTTTTAAATGATACGAAATCCATAAAATATGATGTTCATTAATATTTAAATCGTAGGGTTTAATCCATTGCTGCCAATCTTTTTCAACTGCTTTCCATAAGGCTTTTGATATTTGCGCAATTCTTTGACTATAAAGCATCGCTTCTTTTTGAGTGTACAATTCCTCTGACAAAGCCATCACCTACTGCTTTCTTTAACATTTTAAAAATATTATAGCAATAAAGGAAAAAAGTTTAAAGTTAGAAAAATTAAAAAATTGAAAAGTGGTTAAAAAATAACATTTTACCAATAGAAATTAATAAAAATATATAATCTTATTTAATCATAAAGGACTTTAGTCACTAACTTTTTCTTGCGGTTTTTTCTTTTTTTCTGTAAATTGTGCAACGTTTTTCTCGATTTCGCTTATTGAATTCTGTAATGCATCTATTTCTTGTTGTAAGTTATTTTTTGAAGGTTCTATTTCTTCAGTGAATGTAGTAATAGTTTGTTTTAAATCATTTATTATTAGTGGTATATTATTTTTTATTTCATTAGTAAGCGAATGAACAGATTGTTTTACTGTGCCTGCTTGCTGTTTTACATCCAAAAGTTTGTCCTTTGTACTTTCAGCATTTGCTCGCAAATTAGCGCGTAATTGTTGTCCTGATTGAGGAGTTGAAAGAAGTACTGCGATTGTACCACCGACGATCCCAGCTCCAAGTCCAAATAAAAATGGTTTTGCTTTCATATCGATTACCTCATTCCTGTAATTATCATGTGTTACCTACTATTAAACCATGAAATGCAAATATACAAAAATAAAAAAGAAACTAAACGAGTGATTTTGAATCACGGTTTAGTTTCTTTTGAAGATAAAGGTGTATTTTCTAATTGTATGCACCTTTTATTAAATTGAAATAGCTGTTTGGAATTTAGAGCGTTTCACCAATTTTGCAACTATAGGATAAATAATTGCAAAAGCAATGACATTAAATGCTACAGCAGGTAATACAACCCCTACAAACAGTACAGCGAATGTTGCACCAACATTTGCGTTGAATACAAAAAGTGCTACTGCTAAAAAGACAGTTCCAGATAAAATTGTTCCTAAGCCAACTAAGCTAGCAGATACTATAAAGTTGCTTGCCAATTTTTTTAGCACAATTAAAATCGCTAAAAAGACAAAGCCCGTTACTGCTTTATCGATAATGTTTGGAACAAGACCAGCTGGAAACGTTGTAAACAAACCTGACAGTACACCGGTTGCTAAAGAAAGTAAGAACGTTTCTTTAACAGTAGGGAACAATAAAATGCCAATAAACATCATTGTTAGCATGAAATCAGGCTTCATGCCGTTTACCATACCTGGTGTGACCACATAAAGTGTAGCACCAACACCGACTAAAAGGGCCATTAATACTAAATTCTTTGTATTCATTTCTAATCTCTCCTCGACTATGCTAATCTTTTTTGTCTCCTAACGTGTCCTCATGACCGTTAGCGAAACTTATTTGTGAGTGTACGATATAAATCTTTAAATTGCAATAAGAAATTCTGACAATTCGAGTGTGTCAGAAATTATTTAAGGTTGGCTTTAATGCTTTCCGCAACATCAGATAATTGCTCTGGTGTATATTTTTGTGTTTGCCAATTTAATCCCAAGCCTTCTTTTTCATCGTAACGAGGAATAAAATGTAAGTGGTAGTGGAAAACAGTTTGTCCAGCTGCAGCACCATTATTATTAATCGTATTAAGTCCAATTGGGTTAAAAGCAGCTTTTATAGCATTCGCAATTTTGGGTGCAGCTGCATATAAATTACGAGCTACTTCCTCAGGCATCTCAAATAGGTCCTTACAGTGATGCTTTGGAATTAATAGGGTATGTCCCTTCGCTACAGGTGAAATGTCAGTAAATGCATAGACATGTTCGTCTTCATAAATTTTTGTACTTGGGATGGATCCATCAATGATTTTGCAAAATAGGCAATCGCTCATTCGAAAATTCCTCCTTATTATATATGTACATACATTCTATCATACTCATAACTGTATCATTTGCTAATTTTTGATAAAATATAAACGAGAAGAGGAGTGATGGTATGACGGTATTAGAGGTACAACATGTGACAGGTGGTTATACAAGAAAGCCGGTTATTAAAGATTTATCATTTTCGATTGGAAAAGGAGAGCTTGTTGGCTTAATTGGCTTAAATGGAGCTGGTAAAAGTACAACGATTAAGCATATCATCGGAACGATGCTTCCAAAAGAAGGAGACATACGTTTAAATGGTGTGACGTTAAAGGAAAATACGGACAAGTATCGTACAGCATTTTCTTACATCCCTGAAACACCTGTGTTATATGATGAGCTAACATTACGTGAACATTTAGAATTAACGGCGATGGCTTATGGTCTAGATGAAGCAACACTTGAAGCTCGTTCGCAATTATTATTAAAGGAATTTCGAATGGAAAAACGACTGAATTGGTTCCCATCGCATTTCTCAAAAGGTATGCGTCAAAAGGTTATGATTATGTGCGCCTTTTTAGTCAATCCAAGTCTTTACATTATTGATGAACCTTTTGTGGGACTCGACCCGCTTGGGATTCAATCCTTGCTTGATCAGATGGATGAAAAGAAAAAAGAAGGCGCTTCTATCTTAATGTCTACGCACATTTTATCGACCGCTGAAAAGCATTGTGACCGTATCATTTTATTGCATGAAGGACGCGTGCGAGCACAAGGGTCAATGGAGGATTTACGCAAGGCATTTGCGATGCCACATGCGACATTGGATGATTTATATATTGCAATGACAAAGGAGCGCGACCATGAAGAACTTGCGTGATGTATGGTCCTCTCGCTTTATGCACTATATAGGTGAAGTGCAAAAATATATGCGATTTATTTTTACGGGGCATATAGCGATTGTACTAGTATTTCTTATTGGAGCAGGGGGCTATCAATATAGTGAATGGCTGAAAATTGTACAGTCTGATTTTCCGGCAGAGGTTTTAATTGCAGTGGCAGTGGGGATTTTACTAGCATTTAGTCGTCCAACTTCACTTTTGAGAGAGCCAGACCAAGTGTATTTATTACCTTTAGAATCGAAAATGTCATATTATTTTAAAAAGGCGTTAGCGTGGACATTTTGGTCACAGGTTTGGGTTGTTGCAATTGTTTATATCGTAAGCATCCCTTTACTTAAGGCTGTTACTGAATTAACAACATCTGAAATTTGGTCAGTATTTCTACTTATTATTATATTGAAGTATTTTAGCGTGCAAGGTGAATTTAGTTATCGTTATAGTGAACGTGGTCAAATGATTTGGGTGGACAGACTAATTCGAGCTGTTATCTTTGGTGTTACTGTGTACATGGCGCTTCAAATGCAGCTTATTTTAGCTACTGTTGCTGCTGCAGTTGGATGTGTGTATATTGTAATATTTAGAAAAAAATGTGCAGGTGAGCCTATTCCGTACGAGCACTTTGTAAAGCTGGAACAAAATCGCATGATGAGTTTCTATCGCTTTGCTAATTATTTCACGGACGTTCCACATTTGCGAGGTAGTATCCGTCGTCGTGGTTGGCTTGATTGGCTTTATAAATTTGTGGCATACAAGAAAGACAATGCCCAAAAGTACTTAGTGTTCCGTACATTCGTCCGAACAGATGATCATTTTTATTTATGGCTCCGATTAACAGTAATTTCAGCTGTTATTGCAGCCTTTGTAGATATCCCAGTCGTTACATGGATTATTGCAGGTGCATTGAGCTTTGCTACAACTATTCAATTAAAATCAGCTTTATTATCAAGCGGTGAATTTCGTATGGACATGCTTTATCCTTTATCGGATGAAGCACGTAAGGTAGCAGTCAATCAAATTGTGCGTCTTGCAATGATAACGCAAGCGATTATAGTGGGTCTATGTGGTATCACACAGCCGATGTTTTATGTTACTTTTATAATCATTTTGGTTGTGAGTGAATTGACTTCTAAAGCCTCGAAGTCTTGAAATTTAAGCATATCACCATAGGGTAATGAATTTAGTTAAAACATATGCCGTTGAATAAATTGATGGGAGTGGAGACCGGGCGTCTCTTTGGAAATTAGCGTCACAGAATAGGGGATCAAAGGCTAAGAGCATCACGTCTTGTGATAATCAACAACCTTGTAGCTCCAGCGGATTAACGGACGTCCCCAGGAAAGCGCCTAGCCGGAACGGAAATCAACCCACGTTATGGTGTTCAGCAAATTATAAAAGCTCATTTTTCCAATAATAGAATTGGAGAAATGAGCTTATTTTTGTTAAAGAGAGATTTAAGTGGTGGAGCGCTACTTTTGCTTCGGGCTCTCCAGTGCATTTGTCTTCTATTCTACTAATTGATAATCTAGTGCTGCTGATACTAATACCTTTGCAGCAATGAGCATCCCTTTTTCATCTATATCGAATTTAGGATGATGATGTGGTGCATATTTAGCTGGGCGGGCTCCCGTGAAGAAGAATGTACCTGGCTTTTCTTCTAAGTAATAAGCGAAATCTTCAGCCCCCATAGTTGCTTCAATCTCAGTAACATCGCAAATATCCTGAGCGATATTACGCACAAAGAGTGTTTCCTTCTCATGATTTACAACCGCAGGGTAGCCATGACGGTAATTCAGTTCAATTGTACAATCATGCGCAATTTCTGTACCTTGGATAACCCGTTTAAACTCACGTTCCATCGTTTCACGAACATCTTTATTAAACGTTCGAATTGTGCCATTTAAGTAAGCTGTATCGGCAATAATATTGTCGGCATTAGATGCCACGAATGAACCAACCGACAAAACAGCAGATTCGGTTGGGGCAACACGACGTGCGACAAGCTGTTGTAAATTTATAACAAGCTGAGAGCCAATAACAATCGCATCTTTTGTTTGATCCGGATGCGCGCCATGACCGCCTTGACCTTGAATTTTTATTTCAAAACTATCAACAGCGGCCATCGTCGGCCCTACGCGGTAGCCAACTATCCCTGTAGGATGGTTAGAAGAAAGATGTGTACCCAAAATAGCATCAACGCCATCCAAGGCACCAGCCTGTACCATCCCAATTGCTCCACCTGGATCAACCTCTTCAGCATGTTGATGAATTAGTACATATTCTCCTACTAGCTCATCGCGCATTTCCCACAATAGCTTACCGATAATTAACAAAGTAGCTGTATGACCATCATGCCCGCAAGCATGCATAACACCAGACACAGTTGATTTGTATGGTACATCTTTTTCATCTTGTATAGGAAGAGCATCAAAGTCTGCCCGTAAGGCAATCGTTTTGCCTGGCTTGCTCCCCTTAATCCGCGCAATTAAACCGTGACCACTGACATTAGCTTCAACCGGTACGCCGAGTTTCTTATAATATTGAATAATATAATTAGCAGTTTCTTGCTCCTGAAAGCTTAACTCCGGGTGCATATGCAGATGACGGCGAATCGCCACCATTTCATCAAAATGAGCATCAATTCTTTCAAGTAGATGTTGGTTCATAGTAAACCTCCTTAAACGGATTATCCTAGATTTTTATTAATAACATAATAGTTTTACAAACTGGATAAATAGAGGGTAAACGTTTCTCATAAAGAAAATCCTTGGGAAAAGTAATGAATTCCCGCGCCCAGGCAAATACCTGCGGAAGAGAAGAGAATACCCGCGCTTCCGGGTGAAATACCCGCGGAAGAACAGAGAATACCCGCGCTTCCGGGTGAAATACCCGCGGAAGAACAGAGAATACCCGTGCTTCCGGGTAAAATACCCGCGGAAGAGCAGCACACACTCGCGCACCTCAACTAATCTTCGTTGTCTTCTTTTGGAGCGGCACTATAGGTTGTGACATAGGAAGCTGCTGAGAAAATGTTTTGTTGATTCACGCCTGTTGATTCTTTGCGTTCAGCATGTGCTGATGCAAAGGCCTTTGAGCTTTTCCATGCTTCGAATGAATGAGGACCATTCCATTGTGTCATGACAATGTATGTTTCACTATTTAATGGACGAAGTAGTCGAAATGCTACAAAGCCTGGTTCATCTTCTATAGCACGTGCTCGATTTAAAAAGCGATGTTCAAAAACTGGTCGACCTTCATCTGTCACAGGAATATTGTTGAAAACAAAGAAGCCTCGTTCTTCTAGAGCATTTACAGAATCTAGCACTTCAAACTTACGAGGTGTGGCAAATATAGATTTTCCATTGGTTTCATGTATAAGCACAGAGTTACCTTCTCCGTGTATTAAAGTCAACGCCTCGTTTGGATGTTTATTCTTTAACTGCTCTAAAAAATCACCTGTACCAGAAGTTAAATAAATATACATAACTATTGTCCTCCTTATGAATGTTCATCTTTTAAAAGGAATGAATTGTGCTTGTAGCACTACTTAGACCCACTGTTATCTACGCGAAAGCAACTAGTACGCTTAGGCGGAAATGATAATATAGCGTGATTATCTCCATTTAAATGGAAGTATATAGCTTTGTCAAAAAAGAAATCCTATAGAAAGAACAATTTTATGACATTTCCCTATGAAAACTATACAATAACAGAGGAAGCGTTTACTATTGAAAACGGATATCAATAATAACGAATTAAATCAGAGAATTTTACTATATGAATTTTATTGAGGGGAAGGAACTATTCATGACAACTTTTAATGATACTCTTCTACGTGCTGCACGGGGAGAAAGAACGGAACATACACCAGTGTGGTATATGCGACAAGCAGGACGATCTCAGCCAGAATATCGTGCGATTAAAGAAAAGTATTCTTTAGAGGAAATTACACTTCAACCTGAGCTTTGTGCATATGTAACGAGATTACCAGTAGAAAATTACAATGTTGATGCAGCGATTTTATACAAAGACATAGTAACACCACTCCCTGGTATTGGAGTAGATGTAAAAATCAAAGCAGGCGTAGGTCCTGTAATTTCAAATCCTATTCGCTCAGTCGCTGATATAGAAAAACTAGGTGAATTCAATGCGAAAGAACATACACCATTCGTTTTAGAAACGATAAAAATGTTAACAGAAGAACAA
Source organism: Lysinibacillus sp. EB271-A1-10B (assembly GCF_058791335.1). Taxonomy (NCBI): domain Bacteria; kingdom Bacillati; phylum Bacillota; class Bacilli; order Caryophanales; family Bacillaceae; genus Lysinibacillus; species Lysinibacillus sp. EB271-A1-10B. The sequence continues at coordinate 54,325 of NZ_JBYTDL010000021.1, read as the reverse complement.
CTGAATGTACCTTTAATCTGCTTTGCAGGTGCGCCATTTACTCTGGCAAGCTATATGATTGAAGGGGGTCCTTCAAGAAACTATAATAAAACAAAGTCATTTATGGTATCAGAGCCTCAAGCTTGGTTTGCATTAATGGATAAATTAGCTGACATGATTATTTCTGATGTTTCAGCCCAAGTCGAAGCGGGAGCAAAAGCTATCCAAATTTTTGACTCATGGGTTGGTGCTTTAAATGTTGAAGACTATCGTGTGTTCATTAAACCAATTATGACACGTATTTTTGCAGAGCTTCAAAAAGAAAATGTGCCACTTATTCAGTTTGGTGTTGGTGCAAGTCATTTAGCGAAAGAGTGGAATGATTTACCGATAGATGTTGTTGGCTTAGATTGGCGTTTACCAATTAGAGAGGCTCGTGCTAACGGTATAACTAAGCCAGTACAAGGGAATTTAGATCCATCACTATTACTTGCTGATTGGTCAATTATTGAAAAGCGCACGAAAGATATTATCGATCAAGGCTTAGAAATGCCAGGGCACATCTTTAACTTAGGTCATGGTGTATTCCCAGAGGTAGATCCAGAAGTGTTAAAACGTTTAACGGCGCTTATTCATGAGTATAGTGCTCAACAAATTCAAGCACGCTCTTAATATAGATGTGGACAAGATATTAACTTTCATATTCTTTTCTATGAATGATATCTCGATTTCATCATAGAAAGAGTGCTGTCCAACCTAATGAATTGGACAGCTTCTTTTTGTCACATACTGTACGATAAAGATATACTTAACTATTATTTAGAGGTGAAAAGGTAATGAAAGAAGTTAAAGGCTTATTAGTTATGGCATACGGAACACCCTATAAAGAAGAAGACATCGAACCTTACTATACGCATATTCGCCACGGTCGCAAACCATCAGAAGAGCATTTAGAGGATTTACGCGGTCGTTATGAGGCTATCGGTGGTTTATCACCACTTGCTGCTGCTACTAAGGCGCAGGCTGAAGCTTTATGCGCACGTTTAAATGAAGTGCAAGATGAAGTGGAATATAAATTATTTATTGGTTTAAAGCATATCCACCCATTCATTGAAGATGCGGTAGAAGGAATGGTAGCAGAAGGTATTAAAGAAGCGGTTTCTATCGTATTAGCTCCTCACTTCTCAACGTTCTCTATTAAGTCATATAATGGTCGTGCAACAGAAACAGCTGGAGATCGATTAACAATTACTTCTGTAGAATCTTGGTATGATGAACCAAAGTTCATTGAGTATTGGAAAAACAAAGTGAATGAAACATTTAATGCAATGTCTGATGAAGAACGTGAAAAAGCATGTCTAATCGTTTCAGCACATTCACTTCCAGAGAAAATTAAAGAGTTGGGCGATCCATATGAAGATCAATTAATTGAGACGGCTCGACTAATTAAAGAAGCAACGGGTGTCAATAATGTAGAAGTTGGCTGGCAATCAGCAGGACAAACACCTGAGCCGTGGATCGGTCCAGATGTTCAGGACTTAACACGTGAACTTTATGAGCAAAAGGGCTTCCGTTCATTCGTTTATACGCCAGTTGGCTTTGTAACAGAACATTTAGAAGTTTTATATGACAACGATTATGAATGTAAAGTTGTTTGTGATGAACTTGGCGCGAAATATTATCGTCCAGCCATGCCAAATACACACCCATTATTTATTGATGCAATGGTTGATGCCATTCATAAAAAATTAAGCTAAGCGAAAAGAAAGTGATGATGTTGGTGACTCAGAAAAGACGAAAGGTAGTTGTTGTAGGCGGTGGCATTACTGGCCTCACAGCTGCGTTCTATTTGCAAAAAGAAGCAAGCGCAAAAGATTTGCCGTTAGATATCGTACTTGTCGAGTCGTCATTACGTCTTGGCGGAAAAATACAAACACTGAGAAAAGATGGCTGTATTATCGAGCGCGGGCCAGAATCTTTTTTTGATCGTGAGAACTATGTATATGCTTTGGCAAAGGATTTAGGCATTGAACAGGAAATGATTACAAGCAATACAGGGCCGACTTATATTGCTGCTGGTAGTCAATTGTATCCAATCCCTAGTAATCTTTTGTCTGGGGCAACACCACATGTTTCGTCATTTATTACATCAGGTTTGTTTTCACTTAGCGGGAAAGTTCGTGCAGCGGGGGATTTTTTCATCCCGCGCTCTGCACAGGATGATGACCAACCATTAGGGCAATTTTTTAGAAGAAGATTCGGTGCTGAAATTGTAGAAAATTTAGTAGAGCCATTACTTGCTGGAACGTTTGCTGGTGATATTGAGCAGTTAAGTATGCGTTCAACATTTCCGCAGCTCTATGGATTAGAGCAAAAATATCGTAGCTTACTTATTGGAATGAAAAAGTCTGGTACAAATTTTTTAAGTAACGATCTTACTACGAAAGATAAGGGTATTTTTCAATCATTTAATAATGGTCTTGAGACACTTATCGAAAAACTTGAAGAATCACTACTACCTGGTACAGTTATGAAGGGTGTTAAAGTCGAAGAAATTGAGCATGGTAAGGATGGTACTGTCCAAGTTGTGTTAAACAATTTTACACAATTAAAAGCAGATGCTGTTATTATTGCAACACCTTTTAATGTAGCAAGAAAAATGTTCAGCAAACATCAGTTATTAAATGAATTGAGTACGATGAAGGCGGCAACTATTGCTACTGTGACAATGGCATTTAAAAAAGACCAGTTAGGTGATCTAGATGCGTTATCATTTTTTGTTTCTCGAAATAGTGATTTTTCAATAACTTCTTGTACTTGGATTAATCGAAAGTGGCCTGGAACAACACCGGATGATTACGTGCTTTTACGTAGTTATATTGGCCGAGTGGGCGATGAGGCAATTGTAGCGTTATCCGATACTGAAATTGAAAAGACCGTTTTGCAGGATTTAATGAAAACAATTGGTGTAGATGGAGAACCGTTGATGACTGTAGTTACCCGCTGGAAAAATGCCATGCCACAATATACCGTAGGACATGAAGCGAAGGTAGAGCGAGTAAAACAAGAATTACGTGAACATTTTCCCGCTGTAAAGCTCTCGGGGAGTTCTTTCGAAGGAATATCAATACCTGAGTGCGTTGAGCAAGGTAAAAATGTTGCTGACGAAGTACTAACGGAAATGTTTGTGGATTAAATAGTTATTAGAAGTAGTACAAACTTGAAAAATGTTTGTACTACTTTTTTATTGCTTTTAAGAGATTCCTCCGCGATAAATTATTTGTAAAGTATGAAATAGGAGCGTTTAAAAGTAAAAATTGCACAAGTTAGATACATCGAAATAGAAAACTGGGAAAGTAAGCTTCTACTTTCCCAGTAAAGATCTTATAGAGAATGTTAGAATGTTAGTTGTTCAAACCAGTAAAAATTTTTGTTCTTTAATGCTATGAAATTCGATGACATGACCATACAATACCGCCAGAGTTCGCTCCTCCAAGAGTAAGTCCGATCGTTAAACCGTTAGCGTTGTAGAATAAATCAATGGTATCACCTGCATCTAACTCGACTTCTCCAGCCAATGTTACTGTCCCATTACCAAGGATAGTGCGTAAATTCAATACGGCTATAATATTTACATTTAATAAAGGGAATAATCCGCTTATTAAACTTGCTGCTGCGTTTCTGCGAATTGCAAATGATGGATTGATGCCAGCCCCTAAGCCAACGGTAATTACTGCAGTAGTTGAGTAGTTGATTGTTGCTTCAAAAGCGTATCTTCCGGTTGTTGGAACAGTGAAAATTCCGGTCACTGGATTGAATGCTGGTGTTGTGAAATATGGCGATGCAACACTCCAGTTGGCGATTGTACTAGAAGCACTTACTGATACAGCATTATTAAATGCTGAGAAACCTTCTGTAAATGCTGGTCCAGTAAAGCCAGTCAAACCAGTAGGTCCAGTAGGTCCAGTAGGTCCAGTAGCCCCAGTAACGCCAGTCGAGCCGGTAGCGCCAGTAGCCCCAGTAACGCCAGTAAAGCCAGTCGAGCCGGTAGCGCCAGTAGCGCCGGTAGCGCCAGTAGCGCCAGTAGCGCCAGTCACACCGGTAGCGCCGGTAGCCCCAGTAGAGCCAGTCAAACCAGTAGGTCCAGTAACGCCAGTAGAGCCGGTAGCGCCAGTAACGCCAGTAAAGCCAGTAGAGCCGGTAGCGCCAGTCACACCGGTAGAGCCAGTAGAGCCAGTCACACCGGTAGCTCCAGTGACCCCAGTAGCTCCAGTAGATCCAGTCACACCGGTAGCTCCAGTGACCCCAGTAGCTCCAGTAGCTCCAGTGACCCCAGTAGAACCAGTAGCCCCAGTAGATCCAGTCACACCGGTAGCTCCAGTGACCCCAGTAGCTCCAGTAGTGCCAGTGACCCCAGTAGAACCGGTCACGCCAGTAACGCCAGTGGAACCAGTCGTACCAGTAACGCCAGTAGCGCCAGTAACACCAGTAGCCCCAGTAGAGCCAGTCACTCCCGTAGAACCAGTAGCTCCAGTAGAGCCGGTCATGCCAGTAGAGCCAGTCACACCGGTAGCCCCAGTGACCCCAGTAGAACCGGTCACGCCAGTAACGCCAGTAACGCCA
>NZ_JBYTDL010000021.1:49297-49625 GCF_058791335.1 Lysinibacillus sp. EB271-A1-10B | reverse complement strand
CAGTAGAACCAGTAGAACCAGTAGAACCAGTAGAACCAGTAGAACCAGTAGAACCAGTAGAACCAGTAGAACCAGTAGAACCAGTAGAACCAGTAAAACCAGTAGTACCAGTAGAACCAGTAGAGCCAGTAGAGCCAGTAGAGCCAGTAGAGCCAGTAATCCCGGTAGCGCCAGTAGAACCAGTCACACCAGTAGGTCCAGTGACCCCAGTAGAACCGGTAGCCCCAGTAGCCCCAGTAATGCCACGTTCACCAGTAGAGCCAGTAGAGCCAGTAGAGCCAGTAGAGCCAGTAGAGCCAGTAGAGCCAGTAGAGCCAGTAGAGCCAGT